>JAVEDG010000318.1 GCA_030841245.1 Actinomycetota bacterium | reverse complement strand
CTCGCCAACGAGTCGAAGTCGCTGTCGGTGAACGAGTCCTGACCCACCATCGCGGCCTCGAGCGAGGCCCGGACGCGCGAGGCCTGCCGGGTGAGCCCGGTCTTGCGGGCGCGAAGCTCCACGACGTCGGGCTGCTTGCGCAGCGCCGCCGGCACGCTGGCGAGCACCTTCTCGCCCTTGCGCACGGTCAGGTCGGGCACACCTTCGTCGCTCACGGCGAGGGTGAGCGTCACCTCCCCGTGAGTGACGACGACCGGCCCGTCGGACAGGTCGCCGGCCTCCGCCGCCTCGACCGCCCAGATGAAGCGCGCCGGGTCGGCGTAGCCGGCGGTTCGGGAGAGGTTGTCGACACCGATGCGTACGGCGGTGCGCTCGCTGGCCTGGCGCTGGTTGCCGAACTGACGGCTGCCACGCTCGAACTCGCGCAGCACGCCGTACCGGCGCTGCACCGCGGCTGCCCGCTCCTCCTCGCCGGACGGCAGCGGCAGCAGGCCGAGCGCCCTGACCGCGTCCTGGTTGCGCTTCGCGGTGATCCGCTCGACGACGGTCTCCTCGGACAGCTGGCCGAGCATCGCCTCGGCGAACACCTGGGCGCGGCGGTGCCCGTTGCCGCCCGAGGCGTTCTTCGCCGCCTTGTGCAGCACCTTCCACCGCTGCTCGCCCAGGGCGTCGTGCGCCTCGGTGAACCATGCGACGTCCACCGCTCCGGCGACGAGGTCATCAGCCGTGAGCGGTGTCCGTTCGGCCACCATCGCGGCCCAGGACTGCCGCAGCTCGGGGTCGACCGTCCACAGCCTGTCCTTGGTGTGCGCGTGCAGCCAGAGCACACCGCTCGCGAGGCCGGTCCACCCCAGGCTCTCCTCGACCAGAGCGGCCCACTGCGGCGCGTACATCGCAAGATCGACGAGCCGGGCGTTGGGCACCCGCTCGGCGTGCACCGCCTCAGCGAGAGTCGCAGCGGTGTCGTCCAGCCCGGGGAACGACACCCGGAGGAGGTGGCTGAGCACCGTGTCCTTGCTGTCCGACCCGCGGTTCCAGCCGCGGGTGAACGGCGTGCGGCCGAGCTGGCGCAGCAGCGCGACGGTGGCCGTGACCCCGGGAACGCTGCCGACATTGAGCGCGATGGCGGAGGTTGGCGTCGGCAGGTCGCCCCGCTGCATCTCGACGCGGACGACGGCATCGCGGACCCGGTCGGCGATCGCGACGAGGGCTGGCTGGCGCGCCTCGAGCTGGCTGCGCCAGTGCCGGGTCAGGTCCCGGAACAGCTGGTTGTGGGGGTTCAGGAAGGCCGCGACCACGTCGTCGTCTGTCGCCGTCCCGGCGGCGTAAGCGGCGGTCAGCAGCCGGTTCTCGACCGGCAACGTCCGGGCCTCCGGTTGCGGGCGCTCGAGCCAGCGCATGAGGCCGAACCACCGGCCGAGCTGCCCGTCGGTGAAGAGGTCCTCCCGGGTCGACAGCAGGCCCCGCAGCCGGGCGGACCAGGTGTTGTTGGTGACCCGCAGCCGCCAGTCTCCCAGGAGGACGGCGTGCGGGTCGCCGTAGACGACGCCCCGGGGCAACTTGGGCGGCTCGGCAACCACGCCGGGCGGCACCATCGCGAGCAGGGTCTCGAACGCGTCCAGGCACTCGTCCACCGTCGCGGTGGAGGCGTCGGCCAGCATCAGCCAGTCCAGGACATGCGCGACGGCGGAGTAGTGGCGGATGTTGAGCGGCGCTTCACCCACCAGCGAGGTGATGTTCTCCGACGACCATTCCATGCCCTGCGGGTGGTGTCGGGGCTGTGTCCAGAAATGCGCTTGGGCCACGACGTAGGCGCGCAGCGCATCGGTCGCCTCGTCGTGGCGCAGCTCGCCGGGGCGGTCCGCCCACCATGGACGGAACACGTCGCTGAGCACCAGCCGGTTGCCGTCGTCCTCCTCGTCACCCGCCGGTGCCCGCTGGGCGAACGGCGAGGGGAAATGGTACAGGTCGCCGAAGAGCACCTCCCGGCTGCCCTGCCAGGACGAGACGACGACCATCGTGTTCTTGTTCGCCTCGACGATGTCGTCGACCGCCTCGACCACACGGCGCGCGCGGTCGTCGCCAAAGGCCCCCGGGCCGCGGACTTGTTTCGGCAGGCGCGGCCGGGTGCGCCGCGTCTCGTCGACCAGCGTCACCCGCAGGTCCTCGGTGGGGCCCGCCCCGGCATCGACGCCGTCGGCCGCGACGATCGCGTCGCGCGCTGCCAAGGCCGCCTCGCTCGGGCCACCGCCGGACGCGTCCGTCGCCTGGCCGATGTTCACGGTGCGGCGGAGCTCGACCGCCGCCTCGCGCTGCCCCTTGTTGCTGCCCGCGGCGAGCCGCTCGGCCGACGCGAGGGCGGCCACGGACGGGAGAGACGCGAGCAGGGTTAGCGCGGCACGGCGTACGTCGGTCGCCGAACGGGTCAGCATCGCCTCGACCGCCGGTGCCTCCTCCGGTGCGAGCGGCGACTTGCGCAGGGCCGTCAGGGCCTGTCGGCGCACGCCCGAGCTGCGGTCTGCCATCAGGCCGAGCAACGGCTCGCGGAGCTCGCCTGGCACCTCGTCGAGCTGGGCCATCCGGTACGCGACCATAGTGCGGCCGCCCGCGTCCATGTCGGCGAGCCACGGGACCAGCACCGTCAGCGGTCGTTCGCCCACCGCAGTGACGAGCTTGGCGGCGGTTCGCTGGCGCGAGACCGTGACGGGGAGGACCTCCACCCCCACGCCTTCCACCGAGCGCACGTTCTCGGGCAGGCGAACCACCAGGCGAGTCAGCGCGTCGAAGGCAGCCGGTTGGACCTGGGCGCTCGAGAGCAGCTCGGCAGCCAGCGCAGCGACGGTCAGGTCGAGGTCGTCGAGCGCTGCGAGGACCACGCGCTGGCCCTGCATGAGCCCGGTCGTCGCGGCGAAGCGCACCGCGGTCGCGCGGATGTCGGATGACGAGTGGTCGAGCAGCGCCGCGGCCTCGGGCAGCGCGACAGCAACGTCACGCATCGCGGCGGCGCAAAGGGCGACGTAGGTGTCCCAGGGATCGCCACTGGCGAGGGCGACGGCCCGGGCGCCCTCGTCCGTGCGCATCTCGAGCAGTCGCCGGACCCGGTCGGCCACCTTCGTGGCGTCGCTGACGTCGGCCTCGAAGCCGAGCCAGACGCCGGCCGCACGTACGGCTGCCGCGAAGCGCAGCAAGTCCTCGTCGAGGACCGTGCTCAGCATCAGGTCGAACGCCGACGGGTGGCCCAGGTCGGCTGCCTCGAGAACGGCCTGGCGCAACCCTTCCTGGCGCTGCGCCGCGAGCAGCAGCCGTCGGACGTAGTCCCAGGCGTCGGGCCGCGACGAACCGAGCAGCCCCACGATGACGTGGTTGCCCATGATGCCGATCGGGTGCTCGCCGTTGCCCTCCTGGACCAGGGCGTCGACGACCGCGTCACCCGTCGGCCCACCCTCGTCGATGGAGACGGCGAGAAGGGTGCCCACGGTGAGCTGGCTGAGGGCGGCCATGCCGGGGCCGGACGCGAAGTGCCCGGCCCAGCCGGCGACCCAGACCGGGTCGGCTTCGGGGTGCGGGCCCAGGTAGGTGAGCATCACGTCGAGGTACCGGAGCCGCCCGGCACGCGACGCCTCTGGCAGGTGCGGAGCACGGAAGGCCCTGCGGGTCCAGCCCCGCTGATAGGGGGCGGCCTGCTGGTCGACCCACCACCGGGCGAGCGTGCGACCGAGCGTGGGCTGCAGCGCGGTCATGACCTGTTCACGTTCGCGCTGCTCGATCTCGTCCAGGCCGTCAGCGGCGGCGCTCAGCCGCGCCTGGTGGCCCCTGCCGGCCAGCAGGTCGAAGGGGTCCGGTCGGAGGACCAGCGGTTCGGCGAGCGGGCGCAGGCGTCGGGGCAGTGCCGCGATCCGGTCGGCGGCCCGCTCCCGCCATCGCGTGTCGGCCACGGCTGCCAGCCGTGCTGCGGCGTCCTCCGCGTCGATCACGCTCAGCCGCCCGCCAGCGGGACAAGGCGCAGGAACAGCACGTCGGCACCGTCGGACAGATTGGCCGTCGTCGTACCGTCGAGCTCGTCGTCGCCGACGAACACCTTGAAGATGCCGTCGTCGAACGCGAGCTGGGCGGTCGCGACCGCGGCTGCAAGGTCGACGTGCTCGACACGTTCGACGTAGCCCATCCTGACCGTGCCACGCGCCAGGTCCTCGCTCAGTGACCGCTCCGTCAGGACACGGACGAGCGCGGCCTCGTCGGCACGCAGCTCGTACGCCGTGACCTCGGCCGTCACCGCGGCCTCGATCAGCTCACGGGCGGTGACCGCGCCCGGCGAGAGAGCCAGCTCGACCTCGTGCTCACCCACGCCTCGCCGACGGTGCCCCGTCACCGTGGCGCGGACCTTGACCGCGACCGACACGTCGACCCCCTCCGCCGGGTCATTCTGGCGGGTCGTCCGCCTTGGCACGCCCGGAACGTCAGGATCGAACGGGTGAACTTCTCATGCTCCTGCGGCCCGGTCGCAGTGAGTCGACCGACCCGCAACCGCTAGGCGTGCGGTTCTTGCCGGGGTTCGTCGAGATGGCCGCTACAGGCGAGAAGTGGATCTCGTCCGTCAGGACTCTCCGGAGCTCGCCGGGGAGGCATACGCCAGGGAACGCGGCGGCGCGCTCGAGACTTCGTCTGCTCACGAAACGCGTCCTCGGATCACTCAAGAAGGCGAAGCCTGAACGTGAGGTGCCACGCCCACGACGCCCGGGCCGACCCCGCGGTATCAAGGCGTACAAGTCAGGTCCACTGATCAGTGGGACGATGTCAGCCGTGCTCTGCGCCACCCAGCGCGACTGCAGAACACTCGCGCGCAGGCTCTTGTCGGGCTCGAGGAAGGGGACCTCGGCCAGGAAGCGCTGCGCCTGCTGTCCAGGCAGATAGACCTCGTCATAGGTCTTGCCGTTCTGCCGGTTGAGCTTGTGGACCCGGCTGCTGACGTAACCGAGCCGGCGGAGGAGGAGCTGTAGGTCATCGAGCAGGGCAGAGCTGTCGAGGCAGATAGCCCACTTGGGCGCGGCACCCGCTATGACGTAGGCATCGAGCGCGAGGCCCTGCAGGAAGGCGAGCACCGCATCCCTGGTCCCGGACATGACCGTCTCCGGGATGCGTTTGGAACTCGCGCGGTGACCGCAACCCATCGCCTCGAGCAGCAAGGCGGCACGCTTGCTGGCGACCCTCACCCCGGCACACCGGTTCGGAGGCGAGTAGATGACTGCGTTCAGGTCGAACTCGCTCTTCCATGCCGCCTTGACCCTCGCCAGCACCGCAGGGACGGAGTTGGTGACGACGACCGACCAGTTGCTCACGGAAGTGTGGCCCTCGGCGGCATATGCGCCGAGCAGGAATGCCAGCTCCTTGGTCAGGCGGCGGCACACAGATCCGCTTCTCCGACCCACGAGGCGGTACGTCTGATGGAACCGGCAGCGCTGGACTGACATCAGGCCAGATGTACCCGGCGTACTCAAGCGCGACGAACTCTCCGAGGGAAAGGGTCGCCGTCGTGGTCGACACAAGGCAACCGTCACGCACGACTGTGACAGGGACATCACCGACCGGCAGACGAATGCCGCACCTGAGCACGATCTCGGGGGCGGCTCCGCCAATATTCATATCGGCACGTTAGGAAGATCCTCGGACACAACGCTGGCCCGCGCCAAACGGCGCGGGCCAGCGGAGGTCAAGTCCTTCAGCTGCAGCCGCTGGTGCTGCCGCAGCCCTCGCAGACGTAGCAGGAGCCGGCTGGGCGCATCTTGATGCCACACGTCATGCACAGAGGCGCGTCCGACGCCTTGCCGGTGATCTCCTCCATCAGCTCGGCCGACGAATGAGCACCTGACGGGGCCGGCTTGACCGCGGCCGACTCGACAGACTCCGTCGACTCGGTCGCCACTGACTCGGCTGCCTTGGCCTCCGTGGTCCTGGACTCGGTCACCGGCGCCGACTGGGCCAGCGTCTCGAGCTCCTCCTCGACGTCCTCGCCGGACTCGTCGGCCTGGTAGGAACCGGTCTCGAGCTGGCGGGACCGCTCCTCGGCGGAGTAGATGCCGTAGGCCGAGCGCGTGTCGAAGTCGAGGTGGTCCAGGGCCAGCCGGCGGAACACGTAGTCCATGATCGACTGCGCCATCCGGACATCCGGGTCGTCGGTCAGGCCGGCCGGGTCGAAACGCATGTTGACGAACTTCGAGACGAACGTCTCCAGCGGCACGCCGTACTGCAGCCCGATCGAGATCGCGATCGAGAACGCGTCCATGACGCCCGCCAGGGTCGAACCCTGCTTGGACATCTTCAGGAAGATCTCGCCCAGCCCGTCATCCGGGTAGGACGAGGCCGCCATGTAGCCCTCGGCGCCCCCGACCGCGAACGAGGTCATCTGGGCCGGGCGCTGCTTGGGCAGCCGCTTGCGGGTCGGGCGGTACTCGATGACCTTCTCGACAGCCTTCTCGGCCGCGTCACCGCTCTTGTCCTTGGCGTCGGACAGCGGCTGCCCGACCTTGGAGTTGTCGCGGTAGATAGCCAGCGCCTTGAGACCGAGCTTCCAGCCCTGGAAGTGGACGTCCTCGATCTCCTCCACCGTGGCGCTGGACGGCATGTTGATGGTCTTGCTCACTGACCCGGAAAGGAACGGCTGCACCGCGGCCAGCATCCGCACGTGGCCCATCGGAGCGATCGCCCGCTCCCCCACCGCGCAGTCGAAGACCTCATAGTGCTCCGGGCGAAGACCGGGAGCGTCGACCACGTGACCCTTTTCGGCGATGTACTCGACGATCGCCTCGATGGTCTCTTCGGAGTACTTCATTCGGCGCAGCGCCCGCGGGATCGTCAGGTTGACGATCTGCATCGAGCCGCCGCCGACGAGCTTCTTGAACTTGACCAGCGAGAAGTCCGGCTCGATTCCGGTCGTGTCGCAGTCCATCATGAAGCCGATGGTTCCGGTCGGCGCCAACACGCTGGCTTGCGCGTTGCGGTAGCCGTTCTTCTCCCCGACCTTGAGCACCGCGTCCCAGGCCTTGGTGGCCTCGCGCGCGATGTCACGGTCCATCGGGTCGACCGTGCGGATCGTGTCGTTGGCAGCAGCGTGCTTGCGCATCACCCGCTTGTGCGCGTCGGCGTTGCGGGCGTAGCCCTCGTAGGGCCCGACGATGCCGGCGAGCTCCGCCGAGCGCTTGTACGACGTGCCGGTCATCAGCGAGGTGATCGACGCGGCCAGCGCCCGCCCACCGGGCGAGTCGTAGCCGTGTCCGGTCGCCATCAGCAGGGCGCCGAGGTTGGCGTAGCCGATGCCGAGCTGACGGTACTTGCGGGTCGTGTCGCCGATCGCCTCGGTCGGGAAGTCGGCGAAGCAAATGGAGATGTCCATCGCGGTGATGACCAGCTCGACCACCTTGGCGAAGGTCGCCGCGTCGAACGTGTCGTCGTCGCGCAGGAACTTGAGCAGGTTGAGCGACGCCAGGTTGCAGGAGGAGTTATCCAGCGACATGTACTCGCTGCAGTTGGCGACCACGACGCCGTTCACGATGTAGGAGTGGTTACGCGGCTCGGTCAGGTTGAATGTCGTCTCGAAGCCCTGCGACTCGCGAGAAACCATCCGAACCGTCTCGTCGGTGGCGTAGAACGTGTGCTGGTCGATGACGTTGACGAGCTTGTCCTGCTTAGCGGCGATCGTGAAGCCGATCTGTGCGGCGAAATCTCTCAGCGACCGACCCGAGATGCGCAAGTCGTACGACGGCCCGTCCGAACCGTAGAGGGCGACGCTGCCGTCATTGCGGGTGTAGCGGAACGACTCGACCTTCGTGCCGGTGGTGTAGATGCGCCCGGCGATTCCCATCGCGGCCAGCAACTCCTGGACCCCAAGAAGCAGTTCCTCCGATCGGCTGCCCAGCCCGACGTAACGGGTGCCCTTGTCTACCTGGTTCACGACACAACCGTCGGCGTCGTACAAGCCTTGGAGGAAGGCGACGAGTGCCTCTTCCGGAGCCTCGAAGAGCGACTCCGGAACTCGCTTGTCGGCCGCTCTGGTGGCGGTCACGCCGAGGAGTTGAAGGAAGGCGACCACGTCCCGCTTGGAAGACCGGAGCTGAACAGTCCCGTTCGCCTGCACGCTCGGCTTTGCCTCGAAGCCGGTCCACTCGGCCAGAGCCTTGGCATGACGCGGGAGGACGTCGTGCTGGTCCTGCTCGTTCCCGTAGACGGTCGTCGCGGTCGC
>JAVEDG010000312.1 GCA_030841245.1 Actinomycetota bacterium | reverse complement strand
AGGCCCCACTGGCTGGCCGTGGCCAGGCTGCCCTGGAACACCCGGCTGCCCGGCCGGCCGAGGAAGACGCCGCCGGTACGGCGCAGCATCGGGGTGCCCGAGTCGGCCTCGAGGCGGTCCCACAGCTCGTAGGCACGCTGGAGCAGCGGGACGTAGCCGGCGCCCTCGAAGTAGGCCTGCCGCACGATCCGCGTCTCGCCGTGGCTCGCCCCGAGCGTGTGGCCGCGCTGGTGGCGGTCCAGGCCGAGGACGCGCTGCCCACGGGCACCGAGGTGAGCGGCCGTGGCGCTGCCGAAGCCGCCGAGGCCCGCCACGACCAGGTCGTACGCCGTCACCCGGCCGCGACCTCACCCGGTGCCGGCGCGGGAGTCACTGGGTGACGTCGTGCAGCCGGCTGCGCAGCGCGGTGAGGGCCGACGGGTCGCCCTCGACGGTGACAGCCCGGTCCGGCCGTCGCCCCCAGAGCCACAGCAGCAGCTCCGACGGTTCCCCGCTCACCACGGCGTCGGCGGCGCCGGGCTCACGAGACAGCTCGACGGTCGGCGCCAGGCGCACGCGCCAGATGTGGTCCCCGGTGCGGACGGCGACCGTGCCGCCGGCGGAGGCTTCCGGGTCGTCACCCTGGTAGACGAGGAACCAGTCGAGCAGCTCGTCGATGCCGTCCACCGCGATGTCGTGGTCGATCGGGCGCACCATGTCGAGGCCGCTCTCGACGTCGACCCGGTGGACCGCGGACTCCTGCGCCATCCGGCGGTACCAGAACCCGACGGTCTGGGTCGGCTCGTACCACGTCCACGACGAGGCGTCAGGACCGCGCTGCTCGAGCTCAGCGAGCAGCTCGTCGAGGCGAGCCTGGTACCAGCCGACCGGGTCGTCGCCCGCGTCGGAGGCGTGCTGCCAGTCGTCGACCGACCTGGGTCGGCCGCCGCGCATCGCGGCCACCTTGTGCGAGTAGACCTCGGCCGTGTGCAGCAGCGCGTCCCGCACGGTCCATCCCGGGCAGCCCACCACCTCGGCGTCGAGGGCGCCGCCGGCGAGCTCGCTCATCCGCGCGCCGTCGGCGCGGATCGAGTCGAGGTAGCGGTCCGGAGCCAGCACGGTCGAGGTCGTCGTCGCAGCTGCGTCCATGCCGCCATCCTGGCCCGAGTCGCCCACAGCCCGCCAGCCGGCCACGTGGCTCAGCGCCGCACCGAGCGCTTCTGCCGCCGGATGCTCAGCGCAGCACGGACTCGGCGAGGTCCTCGACCGGCTCCCGTCGCCGCGGTGCGTTGAACAGGTCGCCGCGGACCTGCAGGCCGCTGCGCCGAGCCAGTAGCAGAGCCGCGACGCCGGTCGCCGTCGCCGAGATCGCGCCGCCGGCGATCAGGCTCCAGCGCGCCCCGAACGCCTCGGCGACGGCACCCACCAGCGGTGCCCCGAAGGGCGTGCCGCCCATGAAGATCGCCATATACAGAGCCATCACACGACCGCGCATCATCGGGTCGACCCCGAGCTGCATCGAGGAGTTGGCGGCAGTGATCAGGGTCAGCGCCGAGAGCCCGCACGGCACGAGCAGGATGGCAAAGGTGACGTACGTCGGCATCAGCCCGGCCACGATCTCGATCAGCCCGAACCCGATCGCCCAGCTGACGAGGAAGCGCAGCCGCGGACGCCCGCGACGGGCGGCGAGCAACGACCCTGACAGAGACCCGACTGCCATGATCGAGCCCAGCAGACCGAACTCCCCCGCTCCCTTGCCGAAGACCTGCGTAGCCATCAGAGCCGTGGTCATCTGGAAGTTCATGCCGAAGGTGCCGACGAAGAACACGATCGTGAGGATCAGCACGAGGTCGGGACGGGACCGGACGTAGCGGATGCCCTCGAGGATCTGTCCGGGGCCACGTGCGGCTCGCGGCGCGGGCGAGAGGTCCGAGGCGCGCATCCTGGTCAGCGCATAGATCACCGCGGCGAAGGACGCTGCGTTGACGAGGAAGACCGGCCCGGTGCCGATGGCGTCGATGAGCAGCCCGGCCGTCGCCGGGCCGATGACGCGACCGAGGTTGAACGAGGCGCTGTTCAGCCCGACCGCGTTGGGCAGGTCCTCGGGTCCGACCATCTCGACCACGAACGACTGGCGGGTCGGGTTGTCCAGTGCGGTACCGACACCGAGCAACAGGGCCAGCAGGTAGACCTCCCAGACCTGCACGAGGCCGGTGATGTCGAGCAGCCCCAGCACGGCCGCGATGCCCCCCATGAAGGCCTGGGTCATCATCAGGAGGGTGCGCTTGGAGTAGCGGTCGGCGAGCGTCCCGCCCCAGGGGCCGAGCAGCAGCATCGGCAGGAACTGCAGTCCCGTGGTGATGCCGAGGGCCAGCCCGCTGTGGTGGGAGAGCTGCAGCACGAGCCAGTCCTGCGCTACCCGCTGCATCCAGGTGCCGATGTTGGAGACGACCGCGCCCGTGGCGTACAGACGGTAATTGCGGATCCGCAACGAGTGGAAGGTCGGGCTCACGCGCGGGTGACCCTCTCCAGGATCGGGGCAGCGGCGCGCAGCACATCACGCTCCTCCGGCGTGAGCTCGGCCAGCCGCTGGGCCAGCCACGCCTCGCGGCGACGGCGGTCCTCCCGCAACAGCGCCTTCGCGTCGGCCGTCAGCGTCACCAGGTGCGCCCGGCCGTCACTCGCGTGCGGCGTGCGCTGGATCAGACCGCGCTCCTCGAGGCCGGCCAGCACCCGGGTCATCGAGGGGGGCCGCACCTTCTCGTGCTCGGCGATCTCGCGAGGCGTCAGCCGGCCGTGGCGGTCGATGGTGCCAAGGGTCGCGATCTGCGTGAGGGTGAGCCCGAAGTCTGCCCGTTCGGCGCGCAACCGGCGTGCCAGCCGCATCACCGAGACCCGCAGCAGGCTCGCCAGCTCAGCGGTCTTGGTCATCGTCGGCACATCGTTAGCATAACTCATTACCCTTGCTAACGACATTGCGTCTGCGGACATTCCGGCCACGGAACGCCGCAACCCGAGACGTCTCACGCACGTCTATGGTTTCGAGAGCAGGCC
>JAVEDG010000306.1 GCA_030841245.1 Actinomycetota bacterium | reverse complement strand
CGCGGATCGCGGCCCGCAGCTTGGCCAGCCGCTCGTCGGTCTCCTCGTGACCGAGCTGGCCCACCCACTGGAACGGTGTGTGCGGCTTGGGCACGAACCCGCCGATCGACACGGTGCACCGGATGTCCTGGCGACCGCTCACCTCCCGGCCGGTCGCGATGACGTGCTTGGCCAGCTCGGCTATCTGCAGGACGTCCTCGTCGGTCTCGGTCGGCAGACCGCACATGAAGTAGAGCTTCACCTGGCGCCAGCCGGCCGAGTAGGCGGCGGCCACGGTGCGGATCAGGTCCTCCTCGGTGACCATCTTGTTGATCACCTTGCGGATCCGCTCGCTCCCGCCCTCCGGCGCGAACGTCAGACCCGAGCGACGCCCGTTGCGGGTCAGCTCGTTGGCCAGGTCGATGTTGAAGGCGTCGACCCTGGTGGAGGGCAGCGACAGGGAGGTCTGGGTCCCTTCGTAGCGGTCGGCGAGGCCCTTGGTCATCGGCGCGATCTCGCTGTGGTCGGCGCTGGAGAGCGACAGCAGCCCGACCTCCTCGAAGCCGGTGGCCTCGAGGCCTCGCTCGACCATCTCGCCCACCCCGGTGATCGACCGCTCGCGCACCGGACGGGTGATCATGCCCGCCTGGCAGAACCGGCAGCCCCGGGTGCAGCCGCGGAAGATCTCCACCGACATCCGCTCGTGCACCGACTCGGCCAGCGGCACCAGCGGCTGCTTGGGGTAGGGCCACTCGTCGAGGTCCATCACGGTGTGCTTGCCGACCCGCCACGGGACCCCGCCGCGGTTGGGCGCGACCCGCTTGATCCGGCCGTCCGGGAGATAGTCGACGTCGTAGAACTGCGGGACGTAGACCCCACCCGTGCGGGCCAGTCGCATCAGCAGCTCGTCGCGACCTCCCGGTCGGCCCTCCCGCTTCCAGCCACGGACCACGTCGCTGATCTCGAGCACGGCCTGCTCCCCGTCGCCCAGGACGGCGGCGTCGACGAACTCCGCGACCGGCTCCGGGTTGAACGCCGAGTGGCCGCCGGCGACCACGACCGGGTCGTCGACGGTCCGGTCGACGCTCCGGCGGGGGATGCCCGCGAGGTCCAGACCGAGCAGCAGGTTCGTGTAGCCGAGCTCGGTGGCGAACGAGACGCCCAGCAGGTCGAAGTCACCGACCGCGCGGTGGGCGTCGACCGTGAACTGGGGTACGCCGTGCTCGCGCATCAGCGCCTCCAGGTCCGGCCAGACCGCATAGGTGCGCTCGGCCAGCGTCCCGGGCTGCTCGTTGAGGACCTCGTAGAGGATCATGACGCCCTGGTTGGGCAGGCCGACCTCGTAGGCGTCGGGGTACATCAGGGCCCATCGGACGTCGGTGGACTCCCACGGTTTGACCGTGGAGTTCAGCTCGCCACCGACGTACTGGATCGGCTTCTGCACGTGCGGGAGCAGCGCCTCGAGTCGCGGGAACAGGGACTCGCCGGGCTTGGACGCGCCAGGCATGGGTGGAGAACCTCTTCCGATGGAAAGCGCGGACGCCACCAGGGTAACCCTGGCGGCCGGAGGCGACCGGCCGCTAGCCGGTGCCGTAGTCGGCGGCGGCGATCGCCTCGATCACCTGCGCGTCGTCGTAGTCCTCGGAGCCGGGGATCTGCGAGACGAACCCGACCAGGACGTTGTCGCGCATGATCTGCGCCTCGAGACCGGCCGTGCCGTCGGTGTCCCAGATCGCCTGCCGGCCGTCCGGGATCACCACCCGGACGCCGAACCGGTAGACCCCGGGCTGCTCGACGTGGGCGAACACGCCACGCTCGCGCAACGCTGCCACGACGGCCCTGGCCCGCTCCTCCTGCATGGACGCGAGGCTACCCGTTCGCGCGGTGCTCGACCGGCCGCAGGACTCAGGCGTATCGGCGCATGTGCACGTTCTGCAGCAACCCGATCGCGAGCATGTTGGCGAACATCGACGAACCGCCGTACGACACGAACGGCAACGGGACCCCGGTGACCGGCATGATCCCCACGGTCATCCCGATGTTCTCGAACGCCTGGAAGGCGAACCAGCAGATGATTCCGGTGGCCACCAGCCGGCCGAACAGGTCCTCGGCGTTGACCGCGATGCGGCCCGCCCGCCACAGCACGATGCAGAGCAGCAGGATGATCCCCGCGGCGCCGGTGAAACCGAGCTCCTCCCCCGCCACGGTGAAGATGAAGTCGGTCTGCTGGGCGGGCACGAACTGGCCCTGCGTCTGCGCGCCGTGGAAGAGGCCCTGGCCGTGCAGCCCGCCCGAGCCGACCGCGATCTGGGCCTGCCGGACGTTGAAGCCGGCCCCCTTCGGGTCAGCGGTCGGGTCCATGAACGCCCGGAACCGGTCCAGCTGGTAGGACTTGAGGACGCCGACCTGGATGGCCACGACCGCGACCAGCATCGCGCTGATCACCAACCCGACCACCCAGCGGATCGGCGCGCCCGAGACCGCGATCACGCCGAGCACGAGCGCGCAGACCACCAGCGCTGTCCCCAAGTCCGGCTGGAGCATGACCAGTGCGAGCGGCACGGCTGCGACGACGAGCGCGAGCATCACGTCGCTGTCGCGCGGCTCGCTCTCCGCGTCACGTTTCTCGGCGAGCAGCATCGACATGCCGACGACCACCGCGACCTTGGCGAACTCCGATGGCTGCACCGAGAACCCCGCGGGCAGCACGATCCAGGAGTGCGACCCGTTGATGGTCGAGCCGAGCGGCGACAGCACGGCCACCAGGCCGAGGATCGACAGGACGTAGAGGATCGGCGCGTAGGCGCGCAGCATCCGGTAGTCGACGAGGGCGGCCGCGCCGCACAGGACCAGGCCGATAACAACGTTGACGATGTGCTTCTTGAGGAAGGCCTGCGGGTCGGTGTGCGCGTCCAGCGCCGGCTGCTTGGTCGCCGACCAGATGAGGGCGCCGCCGACGGCGCAGAGGGCGAGCACCGCGAGCAGCAACGGCCAGTCGGCCCTCCGGACGAACGACTCGCGTCCGAACAGGCGCGACTGGTGGCGCGGCGGCGGGACGCTGTACGGCGTGGGCCGGTAGCCGACGCTCACGGCTGGTCCTCCCGGCGCAGGAAGGCGTCGGGCAGGTCCGACGCGGCCGGTCGGTCCCTCGCCACTCCGGTAGATGCCGAGCGGGGTGGCTCCACGGTGCCGTCCGAGCGCACCCGAGGCAGGCCGCGCTCCGGGTGGCCGCCGGGCGGGCTGGCAGAGGCGAGGTCGACGCTCTGGCCGTGGACGCCGAAGAGGGTCTTGTAGAGGTCGGCGACCGACGGACCCGAGATGCCCGAACCGGTGTCGCCCTGCGAGACCATCATCACCACGGCGTACTCCGGGTGCTTGTTGGCCGGCGCGAAGGTAGCGAACCACGAGGTCGGCTCCTTGCCGTAGACCTCGGCGGTGCCCGTCTTGGACGCGACCGGCAGCTTGGAGATCGGGAACTTCTGCAGGACGAATGGGTAGTTGCCCGTGCCGACCTCGGTGACGGTGCGCAGAGTGGCTCGCTCCCACGCCAGCACGTGCTTCGGAACGGGCACGTGTCCCGCGGGCTTCGGCTGGATCCGTCGCACCAGTTTGCCGCCCGGCGTGATGATCGCCTTGCCGATGTGCGGGGTCACGAGCGTGCCGCCGTTCGCCACGGCCGCGTAGACCCGCGCCAGCTGCAGTGGCGTAACGAGCGTGTCGCCCTGGCCGATCGCGAAGTTGGCCGCGTCACCGCCAGGGTTGGCCCACCGGTAGACGCAGTTATCCTTCGACAGCTGCATCTTGTTGGACGCGCGCGCCGGGTAGGTGCGAGCCACCTCCGGGTAACCAGTCTTGGCCCGGCGGCAGTAGAAGTCCTTGGTGTCCCGCCAGTAGGCCCGCTTCCACGCCCGGTCGGCGATCCGCCCACCCGCCTCTCCCGGCAGGTCGAGGCCGGTCGGCTTGCCCAGCCCGAACGCCTTGGCCATCGTGGTGAACGGGTCCTTGGTGCCCTTCTTCGGGTGCAGCCCACCCTGGCGCAGCCAGGTCTCGTAGGCGAACTTGTAGAACACCGTGTCGCAGGAGACCTGGATCGCGCGGCGGAACGAGATCATGCCGAACGCCTCGGACTCGTAGTTGCCCTTCAGCGTCCCGCCGATCGGGTAGGCCGACGGACACGGGTAGGACCCGTTGAGCGAGTAACCGGCCTTCACCGCAGCGGGGGTCGAGATCGCCTTGAACGTGGACCCCGGCGCGAACTGGCCCTGGAAGGCGCGCGACTGGTTGGGGTAGTTGCGCTTCTTGCTGGCGATGCTCTTGTAGTTCTTCTCGCTGATCCCACCGACCCAGATGTTCGGGTTGTACGTCGGGTAGCTGGCCATCGCAATGATCGCGCCGGTGTTCACGTCCAGGACGACGACGGCGCCCGAGTCGGCCTTGAACTTCTTGTAGCCCTTGTTGACGTCACCGGTGTGCCGGGCCCGCATGATCGCGGCCCGCAGCTGCTTCTCGGCCGCCGCCTGCACCTTCGCGTCGATCGTGGTGACCAGGTAGTTGCCCGGCTTCGCCGGCGTCTGCGAGACAACCCCGCTGACACCACCCTGGTGGTCGACCGACAGCGTCTTGACGCCCGGTGTACCGCGCAGGTCCGCGTCGTACTCCTTCTCCAGGCCGGCCCGGCCGACCAGGTCGGTGTTCTGCAGCACGGTGTTGGTCTTGCCCGCCTTGACCTCCCGGTTGTGCGCCTTGAGCTCCGCGTCGGTGACCGGGCCCAGGTAGCCCAGGATGTGCGCGGCGTTGGCGCCCAGTGGCTGCGGGTAGTGGCGGATCGCGGTGAGCTCGGCGGTGACACCGGGGAAGTCTTCGCGGCGTTCCATGATCTGCAGCGCCATGGCGGTGTTGGCCGCATGCGTGACCGGGATCGGTTGGTACGGCGACCCGTTGAAGCAGCGCGGCGCCGGAGGCGCCCCGGCGCTGCCGCAGAGGCGGGTCTTGTCCCACACCTTCCGCACCGGCTGGTGGATCACCCGCGCGACCCGGGCGACGAGTGCCCGGCCGCCATCGGGCTGGTGGAGCATGGCCGTGCGGCTGATCGACACGACCAGCGCCGTCCGGTTGCGGGCCAGCGGGCGGCCCTCGGAGTCCAGGATCATGCCCCTCGGCGCCGGGGTGACGATCTGGCGGGTGCCGTTCTCGGTCGCAGCACGCACGTAGTTCGTGCTGGCCAGGATCTGCAGGTACCAGAGGCGGCCCCCCAGGGTGAGCATCAGCGACATGACGAGCACCTGCAGCACCACCAGGCGCAGCCGCGAGCGCTCACTCACCGCCGTCTCCCCTCGTCATCGCCGGTACGCCGGATCCGGCTCGAACCGTCGGACCAGGAGCAGGACGGCTGAGACAACGAACGGGCCTAGGACCACATCGTAGATAACTGCGGTCGGCAGCAGCTGGTACACGCGTGGCCAGGACACGTGGGGATCGCTGATCAGGGCGCCGAGCCCGGCGTACAGCAGGACCGAGGCCGCCGCCGCGACGGCGACCACCAGCAACGGGACGAATGCGGACCGCCGGGTCTCACCTTTGGCCAGGCCGGCCCCGTATCCGATCAGCGTCAGGACAAAGGCCCAGCGCCCGATCGTGTGGTCCGCGGGTGGGGCCAGGTCACTGGCCAGCCCGGCCGCGAAGCCGGTCACGAGCCCGAAGCCGGGGCCGTGCGCGAGGGCCAGCGCCACCACGACGAGCAGGAGCAGGTCGGGGGTGGCGCCGGGCAGGGCAAGCCGCGTGAGCAGGCTGACCTGGACTACGAGGGCGAGGACGACCAGGGCGATGGCGACAGCGATGCGGGAGGTGGGCACGTCATCCGCCGGACGCGGTCGACGGCGGCGAACGGTGTTTGCGGTTCGACGGGGTGCCGGACGCCGTGCCGCTCGGGCTCGGGGAGCTGCTCGGGCTCGGCCGCGGCGGCAGCACGCTGTCGCGTGGGTTGTGCCGCGGCGGCTGGACCACGACGGCCACCAGGTCGAGCGAGGTGAAGTCCACGTAGGGGTCGACCGAGGCGGTGCGGGTGAGGCTGCCCGGACTGCCCTGCACGGAGGTCACCACGCCGACCGGCACTCCCGGGACGTACGGCGAGTCGCCCTGTGAGCCGAAGGTCACGACCCGGTCGCCCGGCTTGACGTCGGACTGGCTGTCGAGCAGCTGCATGGACAGGCGGCTGTGGTCGGAGATCCCCTGCCCCGACGTGATACCGACCTGCATGGTCGCCTCCAGACGCACTCCCACGGCGGACTCGGGGTCGACGACCAGCAGCACGGTCGCCGTCGTGGGGCCGACGGTCTTCACCCGGCCGACCAGGCCGTCGCCGTTGAGCACGGTCATGTCCGGCGTGATGCCGTCCTGGCTGCCTGCGTCGATGGTGACCGTCCAGGAGAAGCTCTGCGCCGGGCCGACCGCGATGACCTGGGCGGGCAGCACGCGGTACCGACCCGCCCCCGCCGTACGAAGCAGCTTGTCCAGCTCGGCAGCCCGGTTGCGGTCCAGCTGGCTGGTCCGGAGACGGCGTCTGAGCTCCTGGTTCTGCCTGGTCAGCGAGTTGATGCGGTCCTTGCCGTTGCCGAGGTGGCTGATGTTGTCCACGGCGCTGCTGATCGGGGACGCGATGGAGGACGTCGCCTGCTCGATCGGGCCGAACACGGTCGCGGCCAGCCAGCGCAGCCCGGACAGCGGTGAGCTGTCGCCACCGCGATAGTCGACGGTGATCAGGGCGACCGAGGTGACGAGCAGCAATGCCAGGAGGAGCCGGGTCCGTCGGGTGTCACGGTTCATACCACTGCGGCTAACGCGCAGGGAGCATGGTCAGTGCCTGCCGATCGGTCGGGGTCCTCAGTGCCGTGGTTCGGAGATGAGCACCTGTTGGAGCGCCTCGAACTCCTCGACGCACTTGCCGGAGCCCATGGCCACCGAGTCGAGCGGGCGGTCGGTCAGGTGGATGGGCATGCCGGTCTCGTGGCGCAGTCGCTCGTCCAGACCCTTGAGCAGGGCGCCGCCACCGGTGATCACGATGCCGCGGTCCATGACGTCACCGGAGAGCTCGGGCGGGCACTTGTCCAGGGTCGTCTTGACCGCGTCGATGATCGAGTTGACGGGTTCCTCGATCGCCTTGCGGATCTCCTCCGCGCTCACGACGATCGTCTTGGGCAACCCGGACACGAGGTCGCGGCCACGGATCTCGGCGTGCGGTTCGTCGGGCGACGGGAACGCCGACCCGATCGCCATCTTGATCTCTTCCGCGGTGCGCTCGCCCAGCATGAGCGAGTACTCCTTCTTCACGTACGTGATGATCGCGGTGTCCAGCTCGTCGCCGCCGGTGCGGATCGACTGGCTCGTGACGATGCCGCCCAGTGAGATGACCGCGACCTCGGTCGTGCCGCCGCCGATGTCGACCACCATGTTGCCGGTGGGCTCGTGGACCGGCAGGCCCGCGCCGATCGCGGCCGCCATCGGTTCCTCGATGATGTAGTCCTTGCGCGCACCCGCGGCATAGCCGGCGTCCTTGACCGCGCGCTGCTCGACGCCGGTGATCCCGCTCGGAACGCAGACCACGATGCGCGGCTTGGCCAGGTGGCGACGACGGTGCACCTTCTGGATGAAGTAGCGCAGCATGCGCTCGGTCGTGTCGAAGTCGGCGATGACCCCGTCCTTGAGCGGTCGGATGGCGACGATGTTGCCCGGGGTCCGGCCGATCATCTTCTTGGCCTCTGCGCCGACCGCGAGGATCCCGCCGGTGTTGGTGTTGATCGCGACCACGGAGGGCTCGTTGAGGACGATGCCCTTGCCCCGGACGTAGACGAGCGTGTTGGCCGTGCCGAGGTCCACGGCCATGTCACGGCCGATGAAGGACATGTTGTTTCCCATGAGGGGGTCTTGCCTTCCGGGGAGAGCGTGGTCGGGTGCTGACGACGAGCGTCAGCCACCCCAGGGCGCCGTCGCCGCTGGAATCACTGTATCGGCGCCAGGATCGCCGCCCTAATGCCCGGCGCCCTCGTCCGGCGAAAAGTTTGGGAAGAAGATGGCGATCTCCCGCTCCGCCGACTCGGCCGAGTCCGAGGCGTGCACCAGGTTCTCCCGGTTGGACAGGGAGAAGTCCCCTCGCACCGTGCCGGCGGACGCCTTGCGCCCGTCCGTGGCCCCGACCAGCGCCCGGACCACCGCGATCGCCTCGTCGCCCTCGAGCACCAGGGCGACCAGCGGCCCGGAGGTGATGAACGCCCGCAGCGGCGGGTAGAAGTCCTTCTCGAGGTGCTCGGCGTAGTGGCGGTCGGCCAGCTCACCGTCGATCCGGCGCAGGTCCATGGCCACCGGGCGCAGGCCCTTGCGCTCGAAACGCTCGAGGACGGCCCCGACGAGGCCGCGGCGGACGGCGTCGGGCTTGACGAGGACCAGGGTTCGCTCCGTCACGGGCGCGCAGCCTACTGGTCGGCCGCGGCCTGCGAGCGGGCGGCGGCCTGCAGCCGAGCGACCCTTTGACCGAGCCACAACGCGCCGAACCAGAGCCCGGCGAACACGACGCCCAGGAAGAACATCACCGGCACGACCAGCCCGGAGGCGACCAGAAGCAGCTGGAAGACCGACCCGGCCGCGTAAGCCCATCGGTGGCCGAGCAGACCGGTGAGGACCAGGGCGGCAGCCGCTCCCCCGCCCGCAACCGCCCACAGCGCACCGTCCGATACCTCGGTGAGGTCCTTGGCGACCAGCGCAGCGAACCCGATCACCAGTGCCTCGAACGCCAGGACCGCTGAGCACAGCCCCCGCATCAGCGGGCCCCGGGCGTCCCCGCCCGCATCAGGCGCCGCGCCCGAGCAGGGTGCGGGCCGCGGCCACCGTGAGGATCGAGCCGGTGACGAGCACGCCTGCCCCACCGAGGTCGCCCTCCTCCTCGGCCAGGGCCACCGCCGAGTCGAGCGCCTCGTCCAGCCGAGGGCTGACGTCGACCCGGTCGGCACCGAAGATGTCGACGGCGAATGCCGCCAGCTCGTCGGCCGGCAGGGATCGCGGCGAGCCGGTCTCGGACACCACGACCTCGGCGAGCACCGGCTCGAGGGCGCTGAGGATCCCGCGCGCGTCCTTGTCCGCCATCACGGCGACAACCCCGATCAGACGGGTGAATCCGAACTCGTCCCCGAGGGCGGCAGCCGTCACCTCTGCTCCTGCCGGGTTGTGCGCTGCGTCGACGACGATCGTCGGCGAGCGCCGGACCACCTCGAGACGACCGGGCGAGGTCACCCTGGCGAAGGCGGCACGCACGACGTCGATGTCCAGCCGGCCGCGCCCGCGGTGCTCGCCGCCGAGGAACGCCTCGACCGCAGCGAGCGCGCAGGACGCGTTGTGCGCCTGGTGGGCCCCCATGAGCGGCAGGAGGATGTCGTCGTACTCCCCGGCGAGTCCTCGCAGGGTCAGCACCTGACCGCCGACGGCCAGGGTCCGGGACAGCACGCCGAACTCCAGCCCTTCGCGGGCCACGATGGCGTCGACCTCGATCGAGCGCCGCAGCAGCACCTCGGCCGCCGCGACGGGCTGCTGGGCGAGCACGCCGTACGACGTGGCCTTGATGATCCCGGCCTTCTCGCCCGCGATCTCGGCGATCGTCGACCCGAGGAAGCGGACGTGGTCGATCGCGATCGGCGTGACCACGGCGACCTGCGCGTCGGCGACGTTGGTCG
>JAVEDG010000257.1 GCA_030841245.1 Actinomycetota bacterium | reverse complement strand
CGTCGAGGTCGTCGGCCTTGCTGGACCCGGTCTTGAAGTCGAGGACGACACCACGCCCGTCGGCGTCGCGTTCCAAGCGGTCGACGCGTCCGGCGACGTCCGCCCTCCCGACCGCGGCCAGGAAGTCGACCTCGGCGGCGACCACCTGACGCTGGTTGTCGGCGAGCCACTGCGCCAGCCGGCTCACCATGGTCCGGGCCCGGGCGACCTCCTTGCGAGCATGCCACCCGCTGCCGAGCTCGACCGTGGCGAGCAGCCCCTCGAACGTACCGAGCAGGGCCTGCTCGGTGGCCGATGCGTCGTCGAGCGCGGACTCCGCGACCGCATGCACGAGGGTGCCGACGGTCTGCGCGGTCGAGGGCGGACCGCCGCCACCGACCTGCTCGAGGAACCACCGCAGCTCGCACTGGGTGAAGCCGTCGACCTTCGACGGAGAGACCCGCACCCGCTCGTCCGGCCCGCGCAGGTCGCGGTCGTCGGACAGCGGCAGCAGGCCCCACCACTGGTCGGTGCCGGCACCACGGGCCCCGGCGGCGGCCAGTCTCGCGAGCTGGGTGGCGGCGCCGCGTCGGGTCGCGTCGGTGAGCGTGGGACGGCTGGTCGGTGCCCGGCCGACACTGTCTGGCTGGACCGCGCGCCGCAGCTCGGCGACCAACCCGCTCAGGGTCATCGGCCGGGTGACCGACGCAGTCGGCCGGTGCAGGACGTCGGTGGCCAGCGGGTCGAGCTCGTCGAGGAAACGCGACGGTGCGAGGCCCTCGCGCTCGTTGGTGACGGCCGTGACGAGCAGCCGCTCGCGCGCCCGGGTGACCGCGACGTAGAAGAGGCGGCGCTCCTCGTCCAGCAGCCGCGTCAGGGTGGCCAGCGCCGCGGCATCCGCGGGGAGGTCGTGGGTCGCGGACGCCAGCAGGTCGACGAGCCGCTCCGACCCGAGGAAGGAGCCGCGCAGCCGGGACGACGGCCAGAGCCCTTCCTGCACGCCGGCGACGCAGACGACCCTCCACTCCAGGCCCTTGCTCGCGTGCGCGGTCAGCACGGTCACGGCTTCGCCGCCGGGCGCTCGCGGTGCGAGCGTGTCCCCGGGGATCTGCTGGCCCTCGACGTGGTCGACGAACAGCTCGGCGCCGGCCCCCGGCAACCGGTCGCAGAACCGGGCGGCCGCCTCGAACAGCGCGACGACCGCGTCGAGGTCACGGTCGGCCGCCAGGCCGAACGATCCGCCGTCGAGGCTGCGGCGCTCCCAGGCCGGTGCCAGGCCGCTGCGCGCCCAGACCGCCCAGAGCACGTCCTCGGCGCTGCTCTCGGCCGCGTCGTGCGCGGATCGACCGGCCGCGAGCAGGCGCGCCACCCGCTCCGCGGCCCGGGACACCTGCGGCGGCACCGCGACCAGTTGCCGCGGGTCGTGCAGCGCCTCGACCAGGAGCGCACCCGACGTACGGCCGCCGCCGGCGGCGAGCTCGGCCCGGCGCAGCTCCTGGCGCAACCGGCGGAGGGCGATCACGTCGGCGCCACCGAACGGTGACGTCAGCAGCTCGACCGCAGCGTCCTCGTCGAGCCGTTCCGGTGAGACGACGCAGCGGAGCAGCGTGAGCAGCGGTCGGACCGCGGGTTGTCCTGCCAGCGGCACCTCCTCGGCCGGGACCCCGACCGGAACCCCCGCAGAGCCCAGCGCCCGGCGCAGCACCGGGAGGGAGTGCACCGTCGAGCGCACGACCACGGCCATGTCGGACCAGGGGACGCCGTCGACGAGGTGCGCGGTGCGCAGCCGCGACGCGATGAAGGCGGCCTCCTGGCTCTCGGAGCGCAGCACGACCACCTCGGCACGCCCGCCGGCTAAGCCCCCGGCCGCGACCCGTCGCCGGTGGGCGCTCGGCCGGCCCAGCTGGTCCGCCATCCGACCGGTCGTCTCCAGCAGGACCGAGCCGCTGCGCCGGCAGGTGTGCAACGAGAACGTCGGAGCGGGTGCCCCCTGCGACGTACGGAACGTCTCGGCGAAGCCGTCGATTCCGCGCCGGTCCGCCCCACGGAACCCGTAGATCGACTGGTCGGGATCACCCACGGCGACCAGGTCGCGACCGTCGCCGGCCAGCAGCCGCAGCAGCTCGATCTGCGCGGGGTCGGTGTCCTGCATCTCGTCGACGAAGACGGCGCGGCGGGCAGCTCGCTCTCGCTCGAGCAGGGACGTGTCGGCGAGCCACAGCGAGACGACGGCGCGGATGAGCTCGGCTGGGTCGTAAGCCGCCGACTGGCTCAGCGCGGTCACCTGGGCGTACTGCTCCATGAACCGGGCCGTGGCCACCCAGTCCTCCCGCTTGTGGGTCCGTCCCAGCCGCGCGAGGTCGCGCGGGCCGACGCCCCGCTCGTACGCCCGCATCATCAGGTCGCGCAGCTCCTGGACGAAGCCTCGGGTGCGGAGAGCCGGCAGCAACCGCTCCGGCCACGCCGGCGAGCCGGGGGCGTGGCCGGCACCCTGCCCGGTGAGGTCACCGTCGAGCAGCTCGCGGATCACCAGGTCCTGCTCCGGCCCGGACAGCAGCCGCGGCGCCGGGTCACCCCGCAGGGCCGCCTCGCGGCGGAGCACGCCGAAGGCGTAGGAGTGGAAGGTGCGGGCGAGCGGCTCCTTGGTGGCCCGGCCCAGGCGGGCGGCCACCCGCTCGCGCAGCTCGGCCGCGGCCTTCCGGCCGAACGTGAGCACCAGCACCTGCTCGGGGTCGAGACCACCCTCGATGCGGGCGGCCACCGCCTCGACCAGCGTCGTGGTCTTGCCGGTGCCCGGCCCGGCCAGCACGAGGAGCGGACCACCGGGGTGCTCGACCACCCGGCGTTGGTCGGCATCCAGGACGGGCGCCGACGCCGCGACGAGGGGACGGCGGACGAGCCGGTAGTCGCGACCGGCACTCCCCCGGCGCGCTCCGCCGGCGACGACGTGGGACCCCGACTGCGACACGGCGACCATCCCACCATGGGGCCGCGACACAACCCGAGGGTCTTCAGCGACGATCCGGGCTCGGGTGCTCGCGCGACTCAAGATCGACTGACTGGGCGGCGCTACCGGTGCGGCGGGGGTTCCTGTGGCAGGGCCGGACGCCACATGCGCCTCAACAGTCCCGTTGTTGTTGCTGGGTCAGTTGATCTTGTGCCGTCACGGGCTCGGGGCGGCCGTCGAGTCCGATGGTCAAGGCCCTGGGGTCAAGGTCCGGTGCTGGGCCGGCCGTCCCAGCGGGCCCGGCGCATGTCGATCCGGGTGCCGTCCGGACGCAGCGGGGCGCCGTCCGCGCGTAACAGCTCGAGGGCCTCGGTGACGTGCCCCTGCGGCGGCGTGCCGTCGGTGTGCAGCACCCGCCACCACGGCACGTCGGCCTCGTTGCGCGACATGACCCGGCCGACCTGACGGGGACCGCCGGCGCCGAGGTACTCCGCGATGTCGCCGTACGACATGACCTTCCCGGCGGGGATGAGCGCGACGACCCCGAGCACCTGCTCGTCGTACGGCATCGGTTCTTCGGGTCCGGGACGTGCCACCCGCACATCCTGGCGGGTGGCGGCAGGGCCGCCGACACGGGCGACGTGAGGCGATCTTGAGACGCTGGACCAGGTTCGCCCGCGTGACGTGTCTCAAGATCCACTCGGGTGACCGCGATCTTGAGACATCCCGGACACGTCCGCCCTTGGCAGTTGCACAAGATCGCCAAAAAGTAGTGATCTTGTGCGCCAACGTAGGCGCCGACCGACCGGTTCACCCCGCGGCTTCGACGGCAGCGACCGGTTCAGCCCGTTGGCTCAGTACGACGGCAGCGACGGGTCGATCTGGTTGACCCAGGCGCTGACCCCGCCGCCGACGTGGACCGCGTCGGCGAAGCCGGCGCCCTTCAGCACGGCGAGCGTCTCCGCCGAGCGCTGCCCGGTCTTGCAGTAGAGCACCACGCGCCGGTCCTGCGGCAGCCCGCCGAGCGCCACGCCCGAGAGGATGTCGTTCTTCGGGATCAGCGTCGCACCGGGGATCGAGACGATCTCGAACTCCCCCGGCTCGCGCACGTCGACCAGCTCGATCCTCTCGCCCCGGTCGATCATCGCCTTGAGGTCCTGCACCGAGATCGTCGAGTCGCGCGCCGCCTCGGCTGCCTCGGTCGAGATGGTGCCGCAGAACTCCTCGTAGTCGATCAGCTCGGTGACCGTGGGGTTCTTGCCGCAGACCGCACACTCCGGGTCCTTGCGCACCTTCACGCTGCGGTACTGCATCTCCAGGGCGTCGTAGACCATCAGCCGGCCGACCAGCGGTTCGCCGATCCCGGTGATCAGCTTGATCGCCTCGTTGACCTGGATCGAGCCGATGGATGCGCACAGCACACCGAGCACCCCGCCCTCCGCGCAGGAGGGGACCATGCCGGGGGGCGGCGGCTCGGGGTAGAGGCAGCGGTAGCAAGGCGCGGCGTCCCCCGGCGCGGCAGCCCAGAAGACGCTCGCTTGGCCGTCGAAGCGGTAGATCGAGCCCCAAACGTAGGGCTTGCCGAGCAGCACGCAGGCGTCGTTGACCAGGTACCTCGTGGCGAAGTTGTCGGTGCCGTCGATGATCAGGTCGTACGGCGCGAGGATGTCCAGCGCATTGGTCGAGTCCAGCCGCTCCTCGTGCAGCACCACCTCGACGTACGGGTTGGCCTCCTGGACCGACTCCTTGGCCGAGACCGCCTTGGACCGGCCGATGTCGGACTGGCCATGGATGATCTGGCGCTGCAGGTTCGACTCGTCGACGACGTCGAAGTCGATGACGCCCAGCGTCCCGACCCCGGCCGCCGCGAGGTAGAGCAGCGCGGGCGACCCCAGGCCGCCGGCGCCGACGACCAGGACCTTGGCGTTCTTCAGCCGCTTCTGGCCGGTCATGCCGACGTCGGGGATGATCAGGTGGCGCGAGTAGCGGCGGACCTCGTCGACCGTCAGGCCTTCGGCCGGCTCCACGAGTGCGGGCAAGGACACGCGTCTCCTCCGTATATCTGCGCCGATGTGGCGGCCGCGGCAGCCCGCGACCCGACACCCATCCCAACCGGCGCGCAGCGGCGCGGATTCCCGCCTGTCAGCATAGGAACATGCCTGTAGCCCGGCCCGTGGTGGGGATCACGTCGTACGTCGAGCAGGCCCGCTGGGGCGTCTGGGACCAGCCGGCTGT
This sequence comes from Actinomycetota bacterium, assembly GCA_030841245.1. Classification (GTDB taxonomy): domain Bacteria; phylum Actinomycetota; class Actinomycetes; order JACCUZ01; family JACCUZ01; genus JAVEDG01. The sequence continues at coordinate 2,226 of JAVEDG010000257.1, read as the reverse complement.
CGTGCTCCCGCTGAGCTACGTCCGGCGGGTCGAGGCCGCCGGCGCCCGGGCCGTGGTCGTGCCGCCCTCGCCGAACGGTGTCGACGCGCTCGCCGAGCGGCTCGACGGCCTGGTGCTCGCGGGTGGCGCCGACCTCGACCCCGCGTCGTACGGCGAGGAGCCGGGAGCCGAGACGGTCGGCCTGCGCCCCGACCGGGACGCCGGGGAGTTCCCACTGCTTCGCGCAGCCCTCGAGCGAGACCTGCCGGTGCTCGGGATCTGCCGAGGGATGCAGCTGCTGGCGGTCGCGAGCGGGGGTGCGCTGGTGCAGCACCTGCCCGACCTGGTCGGTCACGAGGACCACCGACCCTCACCCGGCGTCTACGGGATGCACGAGGTGCGCCTCGAGCCCGGCAGCCGCGCCGCCTCGATCCTGGGCGACCGGGTGAGCGTGCCGTCCTACCACCACCAGGGGCTGGCCGCGCCCGGCAAGCTCGCCGTCACCGGTTGGGCGCACGACGACAGCCCTGAGGTAGTCGAGGACCCGGAGCGGAGATTCGTGATCGGCGTGCTCTGGCACCCCGAGGCGGGCGAGGACCCGCGGCTGTTCGAGGCCCTCGTCACCGCAGCCCGGTGAGCATCGACCGGCCCATGACCCCGGCCAGTGGCGCAATATGGCTGGTTCTCGGCCCGAGATGCAGCCACTTCCCGCCACTGGACGGCGCTGTGCAGCCAGGTTGCGCCAGTCGAGGGTCGGTCGCCGGGTGAAGCCATTCCTGCTGCTGCGCGCCGACGACCTGGAGGCGCAGCGCCCGCCCGGCCAGGTCGAGGACATCCACTTCACCGAGGACCTGGTGCGGGCCGTGGTCGAGGAGGCCACCCGGCCCGGCGACCTGGTGCTCGACCCCTTCGCGGGCTACGGGACGACGCTCGCGGTCGCGGGCGCACTCGGGCGCCGCGCGGTCGGGATCGAACTGCTGCCCGAGCACGCGCAGGTCGCCCGGGAGCGCAGCGGTGCCGAGGTCATCGCGGGGGACGCCCGACGCCTGGCGCCGCTGCTCGCCGAGGCCGGGATCGGCCCCGTGGACCTGGTGCTGACCTCCCCGCCGTACCTCAGCGACGTCGACCACCGCGAGAACCCGCTCACTGCCTACCGCACCCAGGACGGCGACTACCGCATCTACCTGCAGGAGATCGGCGAGGTGTTCGCCCAGGTCGCGACCGTGCTGGGGCGTGGCGGCCGGGCGGTCGTCAACGTCGCCAACGTCCTGACCGGTGGTCATGTCACCTCGCTCGCCTGGGACGTCGGACGCGAGGTCGCGCGCTCGCTGGACTTCCAGGGCGAGACGTTCCTCTGCTGGGACCGTCATCCGCCCGGCCTCGCCGGCGACTACCTCCTGTGGTTCCGCAAGGCCTGAACGCCCCGTGGTCCGCAAGGCCAGACCGTTCTGTAGGTTCCGCGAGGCCTGAACGCCCGGTGGCGCAAGGGCTGAACGTCGGCCGCCGGCTCAGACGGCGGCGGGAACCGGCTCGTGGACCGGCTCGTCCACGGCCCGCTCCATGCCGCGCCAGGCCGGGAACACGAAGGGCGAGAGCGTCGTCAGCAGATAGACCAGCCCGGCCACGACCAGCGTGGGCCGCAGCCCGAGCGTCTCGACCGCGAGACCTCCGGCAAGCGCACCCACCGGGATGCCGGCCCAGGCCAGCGCGCCGAGCGCACCGAGGACGCGGGCCTGCAGGTGCGCGGGCACCCGCTCGTACTCCACCGCTCCCAGGATCGGGTTGATGCCGCCGGCACCGAAGCCCGCCACCGCGAGGACGAGCAGCACCGGCGACACCGAGCCGGCCAGGGCCATGACGAAGAAGCGGGGGGCCCCGGCGAGCAGGAAGCACCAGCCGTACGTCGTACGGCGTGGCAGCCTCGGCGCCAGCCAGGTGAGCACGAGGTTGCCGCTCACCGCGCCGATGCCGAAGACGCCGGCCATCAGCCCGAGCGCGACCGAGCTGCCCGTCACGTCCTTGGACCACACCGGCATCAGGACACTCCCGCTGGCCTGGTCGACCAGGTTGGTGACCAGCACCATCACCGCGATCCCGAGCAGCAGCCGGTCGGCGCGCAGGTGGGCGAAACCTTCACGCAGGCTGGCCACGTAGCCGGTCGGCCCGGAGCGCTTGTCGTCCGGCCCCGGCGTCGGGCTCACCGGCGCGGCCGAGCGGGGCACGAGCAGCGCGACCAGCAGGGCGGAC
>JAVEDG010000220.1 GCA_030841245.1 Actinomycetota bacterium | reverse complement strand
CACCGACGCCACCACGTCGCAGCCGGCCAGCACCGGGCCGTCGACGACCTCGGCGCCTGCGTCGCGGAAGGCCTGGTCGGTGATGAAGGCGCGCTCGCCGGCAGCGGTCTCGACCGCGACCTCGAGTCCGGCCGCGACCAGCCGGCCGACCGCGTCCGGCACGAGAGCGACACGGCGCTCGCCGTCGCGAACCTCAGCGGGCACCCCGACCTTCACGAGGCCCAAACCTAGGGGACACCCGGCGATCGCACGCGCAGCACTCGCTCGGACCGATCGGATGACCCCGCGGAGATGTCCGCACCGTCACCACCGTGGCCGGCGGCCCCAGCCGCGACGGGCGATACCCCATGGCCGCCACCACAGCACGATGACGGCCACCCACAACAGCGGCCAGGGGAAGTGCCCGTGCGCGACGGCGGCGACCGAGCCGATGACGAGGAAGAGCGCGAGCAGCGGCAGGAGACGTGACCTGGCGCAGCTCATGCGTCGGTCTCTCGCGGCTCGCCATCCGTGGGCCGACCCGCTCGGCCCCGGAGCGTCGGCGTGGCGATGTTCGCGGGCGCTCCACCGGTCGTCGCTGCCGGCGCCCGCTGGCCGGCTCGGGTCGTCGGTCGGCAGATCGTCGAGCAGGGGCGGCAGCTCGTCGAGCCAGACGGCCAGCAAGGCCGACTCCATCCGTGACTCGAACTCCTCCGCGGTCAGCCGCCCGGCCTCGCGGTGCGCCTGCAGCGAGGCGACGATCTTCTCCCGGTCGGCGTCGCCGGCACGGATCCGTCGTGGCTGCTTGGGCTGTTCACTCATGACGTCCTCCTGGATGTGGTGTCTAGGTCCAGGCTGGTCGCTGGAGGCGTCGCCGTCGTCGTACGTCGGGAGGCACTTGCCCTACCACCGGAGGAGCAGCCGCGCGCGGCCGCGCACCGGGTCAGGGCAGCCAGCCCGGGCGGACCAGCCCGGTCTCGTAGGCGAGCATCACGAGCTGGGCCCGGTCCCGGGCCGCGAGCTTGACCATCGCCCGGCTGACGTGGGTCTTGGCGGTCGCGGGTGAGACGACGAGCCGCTCGGCGATCTCCTCGTTGGACAGGCCGCCCCCGACCAGGGCGACGACCTCCCGCTCGCGCTCGGTCAGGACGTCGAGGGTGGTCGCCGACCGCGGCGTGCGCAGCCGGGAGGCGAACCGCTCGATCAACCTGCGGGTCACCGAGGGCGCGAGCAGGGCGTCACCCCTGGCGACCGCGCGGACCCCACTGATGAGGTCGACCGGCTCGGTGTCCTTGAGCAGGAAGCCGCTCGCCCCGGCCCGAAGCGCCTCGAACACGTAGTCGTCCAGGTCGAAGGTCGTCAGGATGATGACGCGTGTCCCACCCAGGTCCGGGTCGGCCATGATCCGCCGGGTGGCCTCGAGCCCGTCGGTGCCGGGCATCCTGATGTCCATCAGGACGACGTCGGGCCGGTGCGCCCGGGCCAGCTCGAGGGCGGCTGCCCCGTCGGCCGCCTCGCCGACCACGTCGATGTCGGGCTCGGCCGAGAGCAGCGCCCGGAAGCCGGCCCGGACCAGCGCCTGGTCGTCGGCGAGCAGGATGCGGGTCACGGTGCGGCCGGGCCGGTCAGCGGTAGCCGGGCCCGCACGCGGAAGCCGCCCTCCGGACCCGGTCCGGTGCTCAGCTCGCCACCCAGGGCCCGGGCCCGCTCGTGCATGCCGACCAGGCCGTGCCCGTCGACCGAGGTCGCAGCCCGGCCACCGCCGGAGTCGTCGACGGTCACGGTCAGCGCGTCCGGGCCGTAGTCGATGCACACCCGCGCGTGCTGCGCCCCCGAGTGGCGACGGGCGTTCGTCACCGCTTCCTGGACGATGCGGAACCCGGCCAGCTCGACGCGGGCGGGCAGGTCGCGAACCTGACCCCGCCGTTCGACGTCGATACTCAGCCCGGCCGCCGTGCTGCGCTCGGCCAGCAGCTCGACATCGGCCAGCCCGGCGGCCGGCCGCAGCGGCGCGTCGTCCTCCGCCGCGCGCAGGGCGCTCACCGTCGCGCGCAGCTCCTGCAGCGTCTCGTGGCTGACCTCCTTGATCGCGGCCAGCGCGTCGCGGGCTCGGCCCGGGTCGGAGTCGAAGAGGTGCAGCGCGGTGCTCGCCTGCACGTTCATCAGGGAGACGTCGTGGGCGAGGACGTCGTGCAGCTCCTGAGCCAGCCGGAGCCGCTCGTCACTGGCCTGGCGCAGCGAGCGCTCCTCGCCGCCGCGGCGCATCTCGGCCAGGCGGCCCGATCGCTCCCGCGCCAGCTCGCCGAGCAGGCCGATGCCGATGGCGATCGCTGCGAGGACGACCGTGCGGGACCACGAAGGCCACTGGCCCTGGTCCAGCCGGCCGATGACGGTCGCGGCGCTCACCCCGGCAGCGAGGTCGGCCCACACGAACGGGCGCAGACCGTGCACCGCGGCGCCGACCGCCACGGTGCCGAGCCCGAGGAACACCGGCCCGTTCGGGTAGTGCAACCCGACGTAGGTCGCCGTCACCGCCGTCACGACCACCAGAGCCCCCCGCGAATGGCGGCGGCTCCACACCGGTACGACGGAGGCCGCGACCAGCAGCAGTACCGCGAGCCGGTCGATGCTGCGGCCGGTGTCCTGGTGCCGGGAGCCGAGCCAGGTGAGGCCCAGCTGCACGGCGAGCAGGATGCCGACGAAGCGCCGGCCGCTGCGCCCGGGGTCCGGCCGCCATGGTGGACGCCGGACCCAGGGCGGCGGACCGACCGGGGGCC
>JAVEDG010000185.1 GCA_030841245.1 Actinomycetota bacterium | reverse complement strand
TCCCCGGCGAAGATCAGGTTCGGGTTGGCGCCGACGGTGCGCCGGTTGATGCGGTAGATCGCCTGCCAGCCGCCGGGCACGTGCCTGCGGCGGGCGATCGCCGAGAGCGTGTCGCCGCGGCGTACCTCGTAGACCTTCAGTCCCAGCGAGCGACGGTGCTTGCCGTGCGCGAGGTGGGTTGCCGACCCGGACCCCAGCGCGGTGCTGGTCCCACCGCTCGGGGAGGTCGTCGTACCCGCGTTCTCGAAGTGCTGGTCGGCCGTGAACGGCGAGCCCTTCGCGTCGCCCGAGTCGAGGTTGAGCTTGTCGCGGCAGGCCGGCCACGGCGCCCAGCCGCGGGCGTCGAGCAACCGCTCCGCGACGATCACCTGCTCGGTCTTGGTCGCCAGGTCGGCCCGCCCGGCGAACTGGCCGTGCCGGTAGTCGTCCCAGGTGCCGTCGGTGAACTGCACGCCGCCGTAGAAGCCGTTGCCGGTGTTGATGTGCCAGCGGCCGCTGCTCTCGCAGTTGGCCAGCCTGTCCCAGGTCGTCATGGTGGCGGCGTGGGCCAGTGACGAGGACGTGATGACGGGGATGGCGGCGAACAACGGTGCGGTCGCGAGGCCGATGGTGCGGGTCCGGTTGTGCGGCCGGCGATGCCGGCTGTGGCTCCGGGCGCGGCGGTGCCGGCCCCCAGCGCGTTGCGCCATGGCGATGCCTCTCGCCGCCTGCGAGGTGAGCTGTCGGGTTCAGGCGAGAGGTGCCTGGTCGCGTGTGCGACTTGACCCCAAGGACGTCCGGTTCGGGCGCCCGCGGTGGGTCCCCCACTCCTGCTCGTGGTGTGTCAGCCACCCGCCGGCGGTGAGCAGGACTCGGCGGCCGTCGGCGGTGCCGCGCTGGTCGCGCGACTCGGGGAACCTATGGCCCGGCCCGGCACCCGGCAAACCCTCGTCCACACCCCCGGTCGAGAGTTGACCGGTTTGGTGCTGGTCTGACCGACGGCGGTCGCGACGAGCGCACCCGACTCCTCTCGGGCATCCTGTATGGCGTGCCCGGCGACCTGCCCGTGACTGGATCCATCGTGATCCCCGAGTCCGAGCTGCGCTGGCGGTTCTCCCGCTCCAGCGGCCCGGGCGGCCAGTCGGTCAACACCACGGACTCCCGCGCAGAGCTGTCCTTCGACGTCGCGTCCAGCTCGGCCCTCGGCCCGACTCTGAAGGCGCGCGCGCTCGAGCGGCTGTCCGGGCGGCTGGTCGACGGCGTCCTCACCATCGCGGCGTCCGAGCACAAGTCGCAGATGCTCAACCGACGGGCGGCCCAGGAGCGGCTGGTCGACATCCTGCGTACGGCGACCGCGGCCCCACCGAGGCCACGGCGGCCGACCCGTCCCTCCAAGCGCGCCGTGCAGGCCCGCATCGACGCCAAGCGTCGTCGCGGCGAGACCAAGCGGTTGCGCAAGGACACCTCCGACTGAGCAGGGGTCTTCGGAAGGGTCAGCCGTCGGCCGGGTCAGCCGTCGTCCGTCACGTCCAGGGCTCGCATGGCCTCCTCGGCCAGCTCGATCTCGCGGGCGATCAGCCACTCAGCGGCGCGCAGCCCGCGCAGCCCGAAACGGTCCCGGAGGGACACGACCGTCTCGGCCACGACCGGGTCGACGTCGGCCGGGAGATCGGCCGACGTACGGCCCGAAGGGTGAGTCATGTGCAGTGCTCCCCGCTGTCTGAAAGGTTGCGGTCCGGGTGCGGTCGTCCCGCGAGGACGAACCTATCCGAGCAACGAGCGACGACCGCCTAGGGCTACGCCGCGTCCAGCGTGGCGATCTCGTCGGGGCTCAGCGTGAGGTCGACCGCGGCCGCCGAGTCCCTGATGGTCTCGGGCCGGCTCGAGCCCGGGATCGGCACGACGACCGGTGCGGTCGCCAGCATCCACGCCAGCGTGACCTGCTGCGGGCTGACCCCGTGCGTCTCGGCGACGGTCGCGAAGGCGGCGTGCTCCGAGCCCAGCTCGGCCGCGTCGGAGATCCCGCCCAGCGGGCTCCAGGGCAGGAACGCGATGCCCATCTCGGCGCAGAGCCGCAGCTCGCCGAGGCTGGACCGGAACGCGGGCGAGTACTGGTTCTGGACCGAAGCCAGCCGGCCGCCCAGGACTTCCTGGGCCTCGCGGATCTGGCCCCGGTCGGCGTTGGAGATGCCGGCCATCCGGATCTTGCCGGCGTCGAGCAGGTCGCGCAGCGCCCCCACGGACTCGGCGTAGGGCACCGACGGGTCGGGACGGTGGAACTGGTAGAGCCCGATCGCCTCGACGCCGAGCCGCTTGAGCGACTCGTCGCACGCCTCGCGCAGGTGCTCCGGCGAGGCGTCGAGCTGCCACGAGCCGTCGCCGGGCCGGGTGTGCCCGCCCTTGGTGGCGACGAGCACCGCGCTCGTGTCGCCGGGGTACGTCGCCAGCGCCTTGGCGATCAGCCGCTCGTTGTGCCCCACATCGTCGGCGCCGAGGCAGTACGCGTCCGCGGTGTCGATCAGCGTCACACCGGCGTCGAGCGCGGCGTGGATGGTGCGCAGCGAGCGCGCCTCGTCGGGGC
>JAVEDG010000443.1 GCA_030841245.1 Actinomycetota bacterium | reverse complement strand
AGATCAGATGTTGGTGTGAGGTCACCTGTGGACAGCGCCGTCCGGGCCTGGGGCTTGTGTGACTCAGCGTGAGGAAGGGCCCCCGGAGACGTATCCCCCGGGGGCCCTTCCCGCGACCGCTGCTCGCGGTTCGCCGTCCTACGGGGCTACTCGCCCCACTCCCGCCTCCGCGAGGACACGAGCAGGAGGACGCCGAGCCCGAGCAGAGCCACCGCCGTGCCGACCACGGGGCCGATCGGAAGGGTCGCGCCCGTCTTGGGCAGCTCCCCTGCCGGCGGCTTGTGCGGCTGCACGGCCAGCACCTCGGTCACCGGGGTGTGCACCTTGTTCGACGGCGTCTTCGGCGTCAGGAGCGACTCGACCGCTCCGGCGTTGAAGATGTCGACGGATGCCGCGGTGTCCGGAGGTGTCGGCGGCCGGTCGATGGTCACCTGGAAGGTGACCGACCGGGACGTGCCGGCCTTCAGCGTGCCGAGCTCCCAGGTGATCAGGTGACCGTTGCCCGCCGACGGCTCGGTGACCACGCAGTCACCGCCTTCATCGCAGGTGGCCGAACCAGCGACGTAGGTCGTCGTACCGGAGTTCGTGATGTCCGGGTCGAACCCGGGCACGAAGTCGGTGATGACGGCCTGCGGCTGGTCGAGGTTGCCGGTTGCGCTTGCGGTGAGCGTGTAGGTGAGCGTGTCACCGAACTGGACGACGGTGCCGTCACCCTCGGCCGGGCTGACCTCCTTGACGATGGTCAACTTGCCTGTGGGCACCCGGTGCGTCGTGGTTGCCTGCAGGTTGAAGAACTTCGCCGTGTTGACCAGCGTGGAGCCTGGCGGAGCGTCCTGGTCGACCGTCACCGAGTAGTGCAGGTCGAGGGACTCTCCTGGCGCCAGGTCCACCAGCCAGGTGATGGTGCCGTCACCGTTGTCGGTGCCGCTGTTGTCGATCGTGCCGTCGATGATGGTGACGTGGGCCGGCAGGATGTCGGTCACGACGCCCTCGTTGATGGCCACGTCACCGGTGTTGTTGACGGTGACCGTGTAGTCGATCTGCGAGCCCGGCTGGACGACGCTGCCCGATGCCGGGTCAGACGTCTTGTCCAGGCCCGGGTTGGGACCGGACAGCACCTGCACGGTCTCGGCGGGCAGACCACACTCGTGGCTGGCGCCGAGGTTGCGCAGGTCACCCTGGTAGTCAGCGCGCCAGGTGTAGAAGCCCGGCTCGGTGACCTGGACGTTCGGCGAGAGGTAGTCGCCGTTGCCGTGGTCGACCGACACGTCCATCGGGTTCGGGTCCACGTTGGCCAGGTTGCTCTCGGTGCAGCTGTCCGAGTTCGGAGCTGCGTCGAGCGGGCCGTAGAGGCTGAACGAGATGGTCCCGGTGATGGCCGGGTCGTCGGTCCCGCCCGAGAGCGTGGCGGTGTCGTGGAAGATCGCGGCACCTTCGTTCTCGGTCAGCACCAGCTGCGAGGCCGAGACCTGAGTGGAGATCTCCGGCTGACGCGGCGTCACGTGCACGGTCTCGACGTCAACGCCACAGCCGTGAACGGCCGGCTTGTTGTTGTCGTCACCGCTGTAGTCGGCGACCCAGGTGTAGTACCCGACGTCCGTCAGGTGCACGGCTTGGGGTGTGGTGTACGTGTCGTTTCCGTTGACGTTCACCGTCTGCGGGTTGTTGTCCGCGTCGAGCACCTTGCCGGCGACGCAGCTGTCGCTGTTGGGCGCCGAGTCGAACGGACCGTACAAGGTGAACGTGATCGACCCGCCGGCATCGCTCGTGGCACCGGTCAGGTCCGCCGAGTCGGTGGTGTCGGTGCCGTTCGCACCGAGGATCACGTCACCGTTCGGCGTCGCTGTGGTGGTCACACCGGGCTGGATCCGGTCGACGAACACCGACTCCGCGGCCAGGCCACACGCGTGGTCTGCCTTGTTGTTGTTGTCGTCGCCGCTGTAGTGCGCGGTCCAGGTGTACCAGCCCGCCTTGGTCACGACGACGTCCGAGGACACGTAGTTGCCGTCGCCGTTGACCGTGACGTCTGCCGGGTCCGGCTGCACCGAAGACAGGTTGCCCTGGGTGCACACCGTGTTGTCGCCCGCCGGGTTCGTGACGAACGGGCCGTACAGGGTGAACGTGATGGTCCCGGTCGCGTTGCTCCCATCGCTCAGTGTCGCGGTGTCGCTGATCGTCGCGCCGTTCTCACCCAGCACCGTGTCGTCGCTGGCCGTCGTGTTGATGGTCGGGCTGGCCGGGTTGACGACCTGGCTCTCGTTCGGCGCGTCGCAGGCACTCCAGTCGGTGCTGACGTTGTTCGCGTCGCCGGTGAAGCGAGCCTCCCAGTGATAGGTGCCCGCCTGCGTGGCGTCGTAGTGGGCCGACTCGGCAGTCACGTAGAAGTGACCGGGCGACTCCTCCACGAGCGTCAGGCTGCTGTCCGTCGAGCTCGCCGCAGCGATCGGGTCACCGGAGCAGGTCTGGTCACCAGGGCCGAAGAGGCGGAAGTCGACGTGGGCGGTGCTCAGGTCGATGTTGCCGGTGACCGGAGTGACCTTGGCGGTGTCGAAGATCTCCGTGGACGGGAGCGTGTTGTCCTCGTCCTTGGCGACCGTCGAGATGCCGGGGTGGTTGGGCTCGACGAACGAGGTCTCGTTCGCGTCACCGCACGCGCCACTGATACCCAGCTGGCCCTTGGTGACGTCGCCGCTGTAGTGGGCGACCCAGGCGTAGTAGCCGGAGACGGTGACCGGGACGTCGACCGAGGTGTAGTCGCCAGGGCCGTTGACCGGGTCGGGCGTGGCCGCCACACCAGTGGCGAACGCCGTGCCGCCGCAGCTGTTGGCGTCAGGCGGGCTGGCGAACGGCCCGTACATGTCGAAGGTGACGTGCCCACCGGCGCCCGCGACGATGCCGCTCAGCGTAGCCGTGTCGGAGATGCTCCCACCCGGCAGGCTCGAGTCCTCGGCCTGCGTCACGATCTTGCTCTGAGGGTCGTTGAACACCGTGTCACCGGACGGGTCGGTGCTGCCGTCCGAGTTGACGTGGATCGGACCGGCGAACCGGTCGGCCGGCAGGTTGTACGGCGAAGGCACCGAGACCTCGTACCACCAGTAGTCGTGGCCCCAGGCCAGACCGGAGATCGTGCAGTTGCCGTTCGCACCGGTGGTGCAGGTGTCGACCGCAACGTCGGTCCCGATGACGGGCTTGGCGGTGCCTTGGTACAGGTCGAAGACGGCGCCCTCGATCGCGGCGCCACCGATCGTGGCCTGCTTGTGCACGGTGAGCGAGTAGGTCTTGAGCGGGTTGTCGATGACCTGGTCCGGGTTCGACGTGCTCGTGAGCACCACGTCCGCCGTATTGCCGGCACCCGGGATCGCGAAGTGCACGACCAGGTCGTCCTTGACCCAGCCCACGGGGGCTGCCGTCTCCGTCAGCTCGTAGTCGCCGGTCTTGAGGTCGGCGACGTGGATCAGGCCAAGAGTGTTGTTCGTGTCGTTGGTGCCGTTGTCCTGCACCGTGATGACGTTGGCGCCCGTGTCGTCGGTGAAGTCCTGGTTGTCGTTGGCGTCGCGAACGAGCTTGAAGGTCGCACCCTCTGGCGGCGTCGTGGAGCCCGCGTAGTTCTTGTGGAAGGTCACCGAGCCGAGCGTGTTGACGAACGTCAGCACGTTGCCGCTGGAGAAGGCCGCCGGCGTGACGGTCTGCGAGTCGATCGCGCCGATGTAGCCGTCCGGCGGGATCGTCTCCGTGACTGTGTACTCGACACCGGGAACGACGGCGGGCAATGTGATCGTGCCGGCGGTCGCGTCGGGGTCGTCGTAGTTCGTCCCCGACTCGACATTTCCACTGTCGTCGGTGCTGTCGTCCTTGATGACGAGGCTGGCCAGGTCCGCGCCATCAGTGCCCGGCGGCAGCGGGTTCGGCGAGATGGTGAAGGTCGCGCCGCCAAGCGCGTTGGCTGGGGTGCTGTCATCCACCTTGTTGATCACCAGGTCGGCACAGTCCGATGGGATGTTGACCGGCATCGCGGCCAGGTAGTCCATCAGCTCGCCGGTCACACCGGTGCCGGTGATCGAACGGGCGTTGACGGCCGAGAAACCGGAGGACGGGCAGCCGAGGACCGCGCCGAACGAGGTCAGGTCAACGGCGAACTCGACGAACTGGTCGGCGTGAATGACGCCGGCGTCGACGTTGGGGCTGGTCCAGTACGACGGGACCGTCACGTCGTCGGTGTTCACCGCGCCGATGAAGGTGCCGGCCGTGGTGTCCTTGACCCAGCTGCCGTTGTGGTTGGCGTCCTCGTCGGTGCCGTCGCTGGCCTGGTCCGGGTCCACCCACGAGTAGAGGCCGACGTCGTCGTTCTTCGCGTTGCCGGTCAGCGTGATCTTGCCGTTGCCCTGGTCCCACACGATGAAGCGCAGGTCGCCCTGGCTGCGCGTCGGGTTGGCGTTGTTGACGTTGGTCTGGATGATCTGGTTGAGCTCGAACGCGTACTTCGCGGTGCCGGTCGAAGCGTCGCGGTCGAAGCCCAGGTCCAGCCAGACGTGATTGTTGCCGTCGACCGTGTTGTAGGTCGCCCAGCGCCCGAAGTCGGACTTGCCGGCGACCTGACCACCGCCGTACGTCCAGGCAGGCCAGCCGTTCTGGCCACCGTCGTTGTACTCCTTGCTCCCGCCCCCGAACGCCGTGTCGTCCTGCGTACCGGTCGTGTGGTCGACCGCGGTCGCGAAGCCGGCGTCGCCGACGTGGAGGCCGGACCAGTCCTGGCCGGTCCCGTCGACGGCGAGGTTGCCGTCGATCTCGAACCCGCCGACCGTGCTGGCGTTGGCAGCGGTGATCGCGGCGAACGGGACGAAGTAGATCGCCAGCAGCGTGCTGACGAGCACCGCCACCGACTTCGGCAGACGACGGTTGGTCAAAGACCGGACCATTTCAGGCACCTCTCGTAAGGAACGAACGGCGCCGAGGTCGGTCTCACCAGTGGCTCCCCGCGACCGCCGTCGCCATCTCTGGCGAACGGGGTGACCGGACGTACCGGTCGCGGCTCACAGCCCCCCCAGCAAAGGTGCGACCAGCTCTCCCCAGCCGGTCGCAGGGCTCAGAGTGTGCTAGCGGTTACGCTCCGGTCAATCGGATCGACAAGACCGC
>JAVEDG010000188.1 GCA_030841245.1 Actinomycetota bacterium | reverse complement strand
TGCCAGCTCTGCCACTCCGGGATCACGTGCGCGACCAGGTGCGAGTCGAGCATGCTCGGGTCGAACGTCTCACCGAGGAAGTCGCACAGTGCCTTCAGCTCGGTGGTCGGGTCCGTCACCAACCGCTCGTAGTGCAGCTCGAAGTACGACTCGTCCGGGAGCTGCGCCTGGGCGCGCCGGCCGCGGTCGATGGCTTCGCACCAGAGCGCGATCGCATCGATCACGCCCTTTCCGTCTCGTTGCCACCAGGGCATTCGCTTGAGCGAGGCGGCGCAGTCTCGGCCGTCGCGGATGAGGTGGATGAACTGGGCGTTCGGGAACATCGCCCTGATCGCGTCGACGTTGCGGTAGTACGTCGGGAACTTGTCGCCCCAGCGTCGCTTGCCGTGCGCCTCGGCGTACGCGCGGAAGACAGTGCCCACGGCCGACCCGACCGTCGGCGGCCCGATCGCGATCTGGCGCCGCACGGTCCGGCGCGGCACGCCGAGCCCGCGGAACTTGGTGGCCCGGTCGGTGATGATCGACAACGCCAGCTGGCGCCGGTTGTCGCGGACCGTCAGGTCGCCGAAGGTCCGCCTGGCGCGGTAGGTCGAGAGCAGGAACCTGGTCTCCGGCGGCATCGCGATGCGCGGGTGAGCGTGCAGCATCAGCGAGAGCATGGTCGTGCCGGACCGCGGGCAGCCGAAGACGAAGATCGGCCGGTTGCGCCCGCGACCACCCCATCGCGGGGCGGGCGAAGAGGCGGCGGGATCCGACCTGACCCCTGCCGGACCGGCGAGCCGGTCGGGCTGCCGTTCATCCATCTCCGCCGTGCTCCCCTCGGTCCGGGCCGATAATCCCCCCACGCTAGCGATCAGAGCAGCAGGAGACGTGGTGAGCCCGCTCGGTGAGCGCGCGTGTCCCGACAGACGGTCCGCGTGGCGCACCGACGCCTCCGGTCCGGTATACCCCGCTGGTGGGCCGCTGACCCCGCGGACGTGTGGCCGCTGAGGCCCCCGGGAACGCCAGCGGAAGTGTCCCGGCCCCGACATGGTTGACACTGGGGCTCTCTACCCGCCAGCCGGAAGGCTCCCATTGACCGGGCCGTTGATCGTTCAGTCCGACAAGACGCTGCTGCTCGAGGTCGACCACGACCTGGCGGACGACTGCCGGCGCGAGATTGCGCCCTTCGCCGAGCTGGAGCGCTCGCCGGAGCACGTGCACACCTACCGGCTCACGCCGCTCGGGCTGTGGAACGCGAGGGCGGCCGGGCACGACGCGGAACAGGTCGTCGACGTGCTGCTGCGCTACAGCCGGTACGCCGTGCCGCACGCGCTCCTGGTGGACGTGGCCGAGACGATGGCGCGCTACGGCCGGCTCCGGCTCGACAAGCACCCGGTGCACGGGCTGGTGCTGACGACCACGGACCGGGCCGTCCTCGAGGAGGTGGTGCGGTCGAAGAAGGTCTCCCCCCTGATCGGTGAACGCATCGATCCCGACAGCGTCGCGGTGCACCCCTCCGAGCGAGGTCATCTCAAGCAGGTGCTGCTCAAGCTGGGATGGCCGGCCGAGGACATGGCCGGCTACGTCGACGGCGAGGCCCACGCGATCGCGCTGCGCGAGGACGGCTGGTCGGTGCGGGCCTACCAGGCCGAGGCAGTGGCCGGGTTCTGGCACGGTGGCTCAGGCGTCGTCGTACTGCCGTGCGGGGCGGGCAAGACCATCGTCGGCGCGGCCGCCATGGCGCGGGCACAGGCGACGACGCTGATCCTGGTGACCAACACCGTGGCCGCGAGGCAGTGGCGCCACGAGCTGCTGACGCGGACCACGCTCACCGAGGACGAGATCGGGGAGTACTCGGGCGCCCGCAAGGAGGTCCGGCCGGTCACCATCGCGACGTACCAGGTGATGACGACCCGCCGAAAAGGTGTCTACAGCCACCTCGAGCTGCTCGACGCGCGGGACTGGGGGCTGATCGTGTACGACGAGGTGCACCTGCTGCCGGCACCGATCTTCCGGATGACCGCCGACCTGCAGGCCCGGCGGCGGCTCGGCCTGACCGCGACCCTGGTCCGCGAGGACGGCCGGGAGGGCGACGTGTTCTCGCTCATCGGTCCGAAGCGCTACGACGCTCCGTGGAAGGACATCGAGGCGCAGGGCTACATCGCCCCCGCCGACTGCGTCGAGGTGCGCGTCACGCTCTCCGAGTCGGAGCGGCTGGCCTACGCGACCGCCGAGCCGGAGGACCGGTACCGGTTCGCGTCGTGCACGCCCTCGAAGACCAGGGTCGTGGAGCGGCTGGTCGCCACGCACCGCGGCGAGCAGACCTTGGTGATCGGCCAGTACATCGACCAGCTCGACGACCTCGGGGCGCGGCTGGACGCGCCGGTCATCAAGGGCGAGACCACGGTCAGACAGCGGGAGAAGCTGTTCGAGGCCTTCCGCACGGGCGAGATCTCGCTGCTGGTCGTGTCGAAGGTCGCCAACTTCTCGATCGACCTGCCCGAGGCCACGGTCGCGGTGCAGGTGTCGGGGACGTTCGGCTCGCGCCAGGAGGAGGCCCAGCGGCTCGGCCGGATCCTGCGGCCCAAGGCGGACGGCCGCTCGGCGAGGTTCTACGCCGTGACGGCGCGCGACACCCTCGACCAGGACTACGCCGCGCACCGGCAGCGGTTCCTGGCCGAGCAGGGCTACGCGTACCGGATCGTCGACGCCGACGACCTGCCTACCCAAGAGGCCACCTGACCAGACCCGTCATCACCGGACTGTGCGGTCGGACGCCTACCAGGTCGTGAGGGCGGCGCGGATGTACGGGCGCAGCCCCTCGGTGTAGAGCTTGCCGCGGGCCGTGTTGACGGCGTCGGCCTCGGTCTGGGAGTTGATCGTCGTACCGTCGACGAACTCACCGAAGACGAAGAACCGCGGTGCCAATGTCCCGCTCGACTTGTACGGGACCCCGGTCAACGTCAGTCCGCCCCAGGAGACCTGGTACGGGAACATGTCGCCGTACTCGTAGCTGCCGCCTTTCGCGATCCAGGTCATCGCGTCGCAGAAACTCGTCGCCACCGCCGCGGACTTGCCCAACGCGGTCGCCTCCTGGTTCACGATCGGGCAGATCGCCGACTTGAACCCCCCGTAGTTGCTCTGGTTGAGCATTCGGCTGCGGAACTGGGACTCCCATGTGCTGCTCGTCGTGACCGTTCCGTTCAGGAACCCCTCGTACACCTTGCCGAGATCCACGAGCGTGGTCGTGTTGTGCGTCGCTGAAGTCGGGCAGCCGATGTTGTGGTTGATCTGCGTCGATGTGAGGCCCAGCGCGGTCGCGTAGCTCAGCATCGCGGTCTTCGTGTACTTCTCCAGGATGCCTCGCGTCATGCGGTTGTCCGAGTTCAGCATCATCAGCTGGTCGGCGTTCTTCAGATTTGTGGTGGTCGTAGGCACGTAGTCGTCCGGGCAGATGTCGCCATTCAGCGTGTCGGCCGTGTTGTAGTGATAGGTGATCAGGTTGGTGTCCACCGCATTGCCGAGCGCTTCCTCGTGGATCGACTTGGCGTGATAGAGCACCTTGAGTGCGCTGGCCGGCTCGTACTGCTTCCGGTTCTGCACGCCGGCCAGCGTCGCGGAGGCGCCGACCTGCTTGAGGTAGAAGCCGTATGCACCTGAGTC
>JAVEDG010000179.1 GCA_030841245.1 Actinomycetota bacterium | reverse complement strand
TTGGGGGCGCTGATGGACCAAGCAGGGTTCCCGGTCGCGCGACCTCGGCGGCTGCGTCGCAGCCGGGCCATGCGCGACCTGGTCGCGAGCACCCGGTTGCACCCGGGCGACCTGGTGCTGCCGCTGTTCCTGCGCGAGGGGCTCGGCGAACCGGCCCCCGTGAGCTCGATGCCGGGCGTGGTGCAGCACTCGCGCGACTCACTGCGCAAGGCCGCGCTCGAGGCGGTGACTGCCGGCGTGGGCGGGCTGATGCTCTTCGGCGTGCCGGCGAACAAGGACGCGACCGGGTCCGGTGCCAGCGACCCGGACGGCATCCTCAACGTGGGGCTGCGGGACCTGGTGTCCGAGGTCGGCGACGCTACGGTCGTGATGGCCGACCTCTGCCTCGACGAGTTCACCGACCACGGGCACTGCGGCGTGCTGGCTGCCGACGGGTCGGTCGACAACGACGCGACACTGGTCCGGTACGGCGAGACGGCGCTCGCCCAGGCCGACGCCGGAGCCCACGTCCTCGGGCTCTCCGGGATGATGGACGGCCAGGTCGGCGCCGTGCGCGCGGAGCTCGACGCGCACGGCCGGTCGGAGACCGCGCTGCTGGCCTACACCGCGAAGTACTCCTCCGCGTTCTTCGGCCCTTTCCGCGACGCGGTCGAGTCCTCGCTGCAGGGCGACCGCCGGTCCTACCAGCAGGACCCGCGGGGTGGCGAGGCGCTGCGCGAGCTGGCGCTCGACCTCGGGGAGGGCGCCGACATCGTGATGGTCAAGCCCGCGTTGCCCTACCTGGACGTCCTGCGCCAGGTGGCCGACGCGGCGGCGCCGCTCGGCGTACCCGTGGCGGCCTACCACGTGTCCGGCGAGATGGCCATGGCCGAGGCGGCCTTCGAGCGAGGCTGGCTCGACCGTGACCGCACCATGCTCGAGACGCTCACCTCGATCCGCCGGGCCGGCGCCGGGATTGTGCTCACCTACTGGGCGGTGCCAGCCGCCCGGCTGCTGGGTGGCTCCACGTGAGCGAGGCTCGATACGCGCAGTCCGCACCGCGGTCGCAGGCCTTGTTCGAACGTGCCCTCGCGGTCACGCCCGGCGGCGTCAACTCGCCGGTGCGGGCGTTCCGGGCCGTCGGCGGGACGCCGCGTTTCATGGTCGCGGGCCGAGGACCCTGGCTGACCGACGCGGACGGGCGCGACTATGTCGACCTGGTCTGCTCGTGGGGCCCGCTGCTGCTAGGCCACGCGCACCCGGCCGTCGTCGAGGCCGTGCAGGCGGCCGTGACCAGAGGTACGTCGTTCGGCACACCGACCGAGGGGGAGGTGGCCCTCGCCGAGGAGATCGTCGACCGGGTGGCGCCGGTCGAGCAGGTGCGGCTGGTCTCCAGCGGCACCGAGGCCACCATGTCCGCGATCCGCCTCGCGCGCGGCTTCACCGCCCGGACCAAGGTCGTGAAGTTCGCCGGTTGCTACCACGGCCACGTCGACTCCTTGCTCGCCGCGGCCGGTTCGGGTGTCGCCACGCTCGCCCTGCCCGGCAGCCCGGGCGTGACGGGGCCGCAGGCGTCCGACACCGTCGTCGTCCGTTACAACGACCTGGATGCGGTCGAGGCAGCGTTCGTCGCGCACCCGGGTGAGATCGCCGCAGTCATCACCGAGGCCGCCGCGGGGAACATGGGCGTGGTGCCGCCGGGGTCGGACTTCAACGCCGGGCTCGCCCAGCTCTGCGCCGAGCACGGCGCCCTTTTCGTGAGCGACGAGGTGATGACCGGCTTCCGGGTCAGCCGGTCCGGCTGGTTCGGGCTCGAGGGCGTGCGGCCGGACCTGATGACGTTCGGCAAGGTCATGGGTGGTGGGTTCCCCGCTGCCGCCTTCGGCGGCCGGGCCGACGTCATGTCCCTGCTCGCACCTGCAGGGCCCGTCTACCAGGCCGGGACCCTGTCGGGGAACCCGGTCGCGACCGCAGCCGGGCTCGCGACCTTGCGAGAGTGCACGGACGAGCTGTACGCACACGTGGACAAGGTGGCGGGCGAGGTCGGCGCCCTGGTGAGCACCGCCCTGGACGAGGCCGGTGTGGCCCACCGGCTCCAGCACGCGGGCAACATGTTCTCGCTGTTCTTCGCCTCGGGGGCGGTGACGGACTTCGATGGCGCGAGGGCGCAGGATGCCTACCGTTACAAGGCGTTCTTCCACGCCATGCTGGACCGCGGGGTCTACCTCCCGCCCTCGGCTTTCGAGTCGTGGTTCGTCTCGGCCGCGCACGACGACGAGGCCCTGGAGCGGGTCGCTGCCGCGCTTCCGGCCGCTGCCGCGGCTGCGGCTGCCGCCGTCGAGGGATCATGACGGGCACCGCCTCAGGTACGGAGCGGACCGTCGTACACCTGCTCCGGCACGGCGAGGTCCACAACCCGAGCGGCATCCTCTACGGGCGGCTGACCGACTACCACCTCTCCGACCTGGGCCGCGCGATGGCAGAGCGCATCGCGGTGTGGGCGGCGGACGAGAACATCACCCATCTCGTCTCGTCACCGCTCGAGCGCGCACAGGAGACGGCAGCACCCGTCGCCAGCACGTTGGGCCTGCCCGTGGCCACCGACGACCGCCTGATCGAGGCGTCCAACGTCTTCGAGGGCAAGACGTTCGGTGTCGGAGACGGATCGCTGACCCGGCCCGGGCACTGGGTGCACCTGCGCAACCCGGTCCGGCCGTCGTGGGGCGAGCCCTACCGCGACATCGCACGCCGGATGCTGGCGGCGGTCGAGGCGGCCCGGCAGCAGGCCCGCGGCCACGAGGCGATGTGCGTGAGCCACCAGCTGCCGATCTGGACCGCGCGCTCGTTCGCGACCGGGCGGCGGCTGTGGCACGACCCGCGCCGGCGCCAGTGCGCGCTCGCGTCGCTGACGTCGTTCGTCTACGACGGCGACGACCTGGTGTCGGTGTCCTACCAGGAGCCGGCGCACGACCTGCTGCCCGTCAAAGCAGCCAAGAAGTTCACGGCTGGCGCCTGATGGCCCGTCGTACCCGGCGTCCGTGCCTGCTTCTCGTGCTCGCACCGCTGCTGCTCACGGCCTGCGCGTCCGGCGCCAACGGCGTCCCGGACCAGGGCTTCGTGTCCGGCGACGGCACGATCACGCGCACGGCCACCGGTGACCGGGGCGACCCGGTCGAGTTCCGCGGCCACACGCTGCAGGGTCGGCCGCTGGACTCGGCCGACCTGCGCGGTGACGTCGTGGTCGTCAACGTGTGGGGCTCCTGGTGCGGGCCCTGCGTGGCGGAGGCGCCTGCGCTGGAGCGTGCCTGGCAAGAGCTGCGGTCCGACCCGGTGCGCTTCGTCGGGGTGAACACCCGCGACCAGCGGGCCGCCGCGCTGGCCCACGACCGGCGGTTCCATGTGACCTACCCGAGCATCGGTGACGATGGTGGCCGGGTGCTGCTGGCGTTCCGCGGCGAGCTGCCGCCGACCGCCATCCCGAGCACGCTCGTCCTGGACCGGCGCGGCCGGGTGGCGGCCCGTGTCATCGGCCAGGTCGACGCCGCCACCCTGCGCGGGCTCGTCTCCGACGTGCTCCAGGAGCGTCCGGCGGCATGAGGGTGTCGGCGCGCTCCAGCACACCAGCCACCACCACGTGGGGGCCGGGGTGAATGTCACGGGCACCATCACCGACGGCTCGATGCTGGCCGCACTGCCGCTGGCCGTGGTCGCCGGGCTCGTGTCGTTCCTCTCGCCGTGCATCCTGCCGCTCGTGCCTGGCTACCTGTCATACGTCACCGGGCTCACCGGTGTCGACCTCGAGGAGCGACGGCGCGGCCGGCTGGTCGCGGGCGCGGTGCTCTTCGTGGCCGGTTTCACCTTCGTCTTCGTGACCGCGGGCCTGTTCATCGGCGGGATGGGCACCTTCTTCGTGGCGAACCGGCTGGTGCTGCAACGGGTGCTCGGCGCGGTGACCATCGTGCTCGGTCTCGCCTTCCTCGGAGCCGTCCCGATGCTGCAACGCGAGCGGCGGCTCCACCACCGGCCCGCGGTCGGCCTCGCCGGGGCACCCCTGCTCGGCGTCCTGTTCGGGCTCGGCTGGACGCCGTGCGTCGGCCCGACACTCGGTGCCGTGCTCTCGCTCGCCTACACGCAGGGCAGCACGTCGCGCGGCGGGGTGCTCGCCGTCGCCTACTGCCTCGGGCTGGGGATCCCGTTCGTCCTGACCGCCCTGGCGTTCCGCCGGGCGATGGGGGCGTTCGGCTGGGTCAAGAGCCACTACGCCTGGGTGACGCGCGCGGGCGGCGCGATGCTCGTCGCCATCGGGGTGCTGCTGGTCACCGGGTTGTGGAACGACATCACGGTGTCCCTGCAGGTCTGGGTCAGCGGCTTCACCCCGGCGGTGTAGGCGGATGGCCGGATCGACTCTGACGACGGGCCCACAGCTCGACCGTGACCCGGACGAACGCCCACCCGCGATGCGGCCGGTGGAGTTCGCCCGGTGGACCTGGCGCCAGCTCACCTCGATGCGCACCGCCCTGGTGCTGCTCTTCCTGCTGACGCTGGCCGCGGTGCCCGGCTCGATCGTCCCGCAGACCGGCGCCAACCCGGTCCGGGTCGAGCAGTTCAAGGCAGCGCACAAGGTGCTCGGTCCCTGGTACGACCGGTTGTCGCTGTTCAACGTGTACGCCGCACCGTGGTTCGCGGCCATCTACCTTTTGTTGTTCGTGTCGCTGGCCGGCTGCGTGGTGCCGCGCAGCCGCGCCCACCTGGCGACGCTGCGCTCGCGTCCGCCGGATGCTCCGCGTCACCTGGACCGGATGCCCGAGTCGCAGCGTTGGACTACAGACGCTGACGCTGCCTCCGTCGGCGCAGCCGCCGTGCGGGTCCTCAGGGACCGCCGTTACCGCGTCGAGGTGCGCGGCGACGCGATCAGCGCCGAGAAGGGCTATCTGCGCGAGACCGGCAACCTCGTCTTCCACGTCGCTCTGGTCCTGCTGCTGCTCGGGGTCGGCGTCGGAAAGCTCTACGGCTACAAGGGATCTGTGCTGGTCGTGGAGGGCAGCGGGTTCGCCAACACGGTCACGTCGTACGACAATTTCGGCTCGGGGGCCGCGTTCCAGGACAGTGACCTCACGCCGTTCTCGCTGCGGCTGCACCGGCTCGACGTGCGCTACCAGGCGAGCGGTGACCAGCGCGGCGCTCCACGCGACTTCGAGGCGCACCTGACCTACCGGCCGGACCCGGACTCCCGACCGCGCTCCTACGACCTGCGCGTCAACCATCCGCTCGGGATCGGTGGTGACAAGGTCTTCCTGCTCGCCAACGGTTACGCCCCGGTCTTCACCGTGCGCGACTCGACCGGGCACGTGGTCTTCGACGGCCCGGTGCCGTTCCTGCCCGACCGGCCGCAGGGTGGCAGCGAGGGTGTCGTCAAGGTGCCGGGTGCGCAGCCCGACCAGCTCGGGTTCTCGGGACTGTTCATGCCGACCGCAGCACTCGACCTGCAGCTCGGCCCGGTGTCGACCTATCCCGACACGCGACGGCCGCGGGTCTTCCTCAACGCCTGGTACGGCGACCTCGGCACCGACTCCGGCGTGCCCCAGTCGGTGTACAAGCTCGTGACCACGCACATGACGCAGATCCGCAACGCCGACGGGTCGCCGTTGGCGAAGGCGCTGGCGCCGCGCCAGGAGATGTCGCTGCCCGACGGGCGCGGCAGCATCCGGTTCGACGGTGTCCGCCGGTTCGCGACGTTGCAGGTGTCGCACGACCCCGGAAAGCCGTGGGCGCTGGGCGCTGCGGCGCTCGCTCTGGTGGGACTGCTGCTCTCGCTGTTCGTACGTCGTCGGCGCATCTGGGTGCGCGCCCGGACGGGTGCCGCCGGGCGTACTCTCGTGGAGGTCGCCGGCCTCTCGCGCACCGAGGGCGACGGGTTGGCCGACGAGCTGTCGGAGATCCGCGCCGGCCTCCGGCTCGGTGAGGTGGGGGACGACAGTGGCAGCGGTCCCGCTATTGGGCCGGCTGATGAGGAGGACTGAGTGACGAGCCAGGGCTGGGCGCACCTGAGCAACAACCTGCTCTACTCCGCGATGCTCGTCTACGCCGGAGCGCTGGTCTGCTACGCCGCGGACCTGGCCTTCGGGCCACGGTTCGGTCGCGCCCCGGCGCAGTCCGCGACGGCTGTGACGTCCGAGCCGATCGACCGAGCCATGCCCGCCCGCGCCGCGGCAACCGTCGGGGCCACGGTGGGGTCCGGGCCCGGCTCGACGGCGACGTCACCGGTCCCCGAGCCAGGCGCTGCCGGTGCTGCGCCGCCGCTGTCCGCGTCGCCGG
>JAVEDG010000163.1 GCA_030841245.1 Actinomycetota bacterium | reverse complement strand
GACAACCTGGCCCGCGCCTCGGTGATGGCCCTGAGCTTCGTGGCCCAGTCGGCGCGGGGCATCGGGCTGCCGATGGTGCCGCAGGCCGAGATCGACAAGGCGCAGACGATCGTCGAGCGCTTCATGATCCGCTGGCGGGGCGAGCCCGATCCCCGCCACGTCCAGGCGGTCGACGCCTACTGGACGTCAGCGGCCGAGCACGGCATGAACGCCTCCACCTTCACCGCTCGGGTCATCGCCTCGACCGGGGCCGACGTCGCGGCTTGCCTGTCCGGTGCGGTCGGCGCGATGTCGGGCCCCCTCCACGGCGGTGCCCCGTCGCGCGTGCTGCACATGCTCGACGACGTGGAGCGGTCCGGTGACGCCACGGCGTACGTGCGGGGTGTGCTCGACCGGGGCGAGCGGCTGATGGGCTTCGGGCACCGGGTCTATCGGGCCGAGGACCCGCGCGCCAAGGTGCTGCGGCGTACGGCGCAGCAGCTCGGCGCGCCGCGCTACGAAGCGGCCGCCGCGCTCGAGAAGGCGGCCCTCGACGAGCTGCGGGCTCGCCGCCCGGACCGGGTCCTCGAGACCAACGTGGAGTTCTGGGCTGCCGTCGTGCTCGACTTCGCCGACGTGCCGCCGCAGATGTTCACGCCGATGTTCTCCTGCGCGCGGACCGCGGGCTGGTCGGCGCACATCCTCGAGCAGAAGCGCACCGGGCGGCTGATCCGCCCGTCGGCCCGCTACGTCGGCGAAGGCCCCCGGACGGCCGACCAAGTGGCCGGGGCCTGAGGGTCTGATCAGGCTTCTGCCAACCCAGGTTCGGAAGCGGATCGAGCGACACACCTAGGCTGGGCCGGGTGAGCGACATCGTGATCCCCGAGTCCATCAGGCCGCGCGACGGCCGGTTCGGCTCCGGGCCTTCCAAGGTCCGGCCGGCCGCCGTGGCCGCCCTGGCAGCCACCGGCTCGACCTACCTCGGCACGTCCCACCGGCAACGGACCGTCAAGGACGTGGTCGCGCGGGTCCGCAGCGGCCTCGGCGACCTTTTCGCCCTGCCGGACGGCTACGAGGTCGCCCTCGGCAACGGCGGGACGACGGCGTTCTGGGACATCGCGGTGCTCAACCTGATCCGCGAGCGCTCCCAGCACCTCTCGTTCGGGGAGTTCTCCGCGAAGTTCGCCGCTGCCGCCAAGGCGGCGCCCTTCCTCGCCGACCCGTCGATCGTCACCAGCGATCCCGGCACCTACCCCGTGGCGAGCGCGCAACCGGGCATCGACGTCTTCGCCCTGACCCACAACGAGACGTCGACCGGCGTCGCGATGCCGATCCGCAGGGTCGCCGGGGCGGACGAGGACGCGCTCGTCCTCGTCGACGCGACCTCCGGTGCCGGCGGGCTCCCCGTCGACATCAGCGAGGCCGACGCCTACTACTTCGCCCCGCAGAAGTCGTTCGCGGCCGACGGCGGCCTCTGGGTCGCTCTCCTGTCGCCGGCCGCCGTCGAGCGGGTCGCGGCGGTCCACGCGACGGGTCGCTGGGTCCCGGCGTTCAGCGACCTGCAGATCGCGATCGACAACTCGCGGCTGGACCAGACCTACAACACTCCCGCGCTCGCGACCCTGTTCCTGCTCGCCGAGCAGATCGACTGGATCAACCAACAGGGCGGCTTGCGCTGGGCTACCGAGCGGACGGGCGAGTCGGCTCGGCGCCTCTACACGTGGGCCGAGAAGTCGCCGTACGCGAGCCCGTTCGTCGCCGATCCGGCCGCGCGGTCGAACGTCGTGGGCACCATCGACTTCGCGGAGGACGTGGACGCGGCGGAGGTCGCCCGGACCCTGCGGGCCAACGGGATCGTCGACACCGAGCCGTACCGCAAGCTCGGCCGCAACCAGCTGCGCATCGCGATGTTCCCCGCGGTCGAGCCCGACGACGTGGAGGCGCTGACCGCCTGCATCGACCACGTCGTCACGTCACTGTCGGAGTGACCCGGCGGAACACGGCCGGGGACCGACCGGAGCCGCGGCCCGCCGGCCTCGTGCGGGACTCGCGCACGGTGCTGACCTACGCGCAGCTCGGGATCTACGGCTACTTCCTCTACGGCTTCGGACCCGCCCTGACCCTGCTGCGGCACGAGCAGAACTTCAGCCGGACCGTGGCGGGGCTGCACGGCACGGCTCTCGCGTGCGGGGCGCTGCTGAGTGCGTTGTGCGTGGCACCGCTGGCGATCCGGTTCGGCCGGACCGCGATGATCTGGTTCGGGCTGGTCGTCCTGTGCGCCGGCGTCGCGACGTTCACCTCGTTCACCGCGGTCCCCGTGACCCTGCTCGCGGCGGTGCTGTGCTCCTTCGGCGGGTCCTTCGTCGTGACGTGCAGCTCGACGGTGCTCTCGGCCGTGCACCTCGGCGGCGGGGCTGCCGCGATCACCGAGGCGAACGCGGTCGCCGCCTCCGTCGGTGCGGTCGCACCACTCGTGGTCGGCGCCGCCGACGGGATCGGGGCGGGCTGGCGCCCGGCAGTGTTCCTCGTGGTGCCCGCGGTCGGCGTGCTCGCCCTGCTCGGCCGCCGCGCGGCGCGGGTGCCCCGACCCACCGCCCCGGCCCGGACCGGTCGGGCCGGACGGCTGTCCGGCCACTACTGGGTGAGCTGGGTCGTCGTCACCGCCGGCATCGGTGTGGAGTTCTGCCTGTCCCTGTGGGCGGCCGACCTGCTGCACGAGCGGACCACGCTGTCGCGCGCGGCGGCGGCCGCGTCGGTGACGGCGCTCGTCGCCGGGATGGCCGTCGGCCGGCTTTTCGGTGGCAGCCTCGCGCTGCGGGTGCCCGTCGACCGGCTGATGTACGCGGCGATCGGGGTCAACGCGGTCGGCTTCGCGCTCTTCTGGTCCGCGACGGACTCGGTCCTCGCCGTGACCGGGTTGCTGGTCAGCGGGCTGGGCGTCGCGCTCTACTTCCCGCTCGGACTGTCCCGCGTGATCGCGGCGTCGGACGGCCGGCCGGACCAGGCGACCGCGCGCGTGGGTATCGGCGCGGCCCTGGCCTCCGGGGGTGGTCCCTTCGCCCTCGGTGCCCTCGCCGACGCAGCGGGGATCCGCGTTGCGATGCTGATCGTCCCCGTCCTTCTCCTGGTCGCCGCCGCCGGCCTGCGCCTCGCGCCGTACCGGCCGGTGGCGGCCGCCGGGCCGCGGCCGGGATAGTTGCCTCGTGAGCCACGCCACGGGGGTCAGGACCGGCCACGGCCCCGATCGAGCCGTGTCCCGGTGGCGTGCTCTGGCGCCGACCGCGCTGGCCTGGGTGGTGCGGGTCACGGCCGTCGTGTCCCTCATCGACATCGTGAGCAGCAGCTCCCGCGACTACTTCTCCTCCGCCGCGGCAGACGCGGCAGCCGACGGCAGCAGCTTTGCGATCGGCTCGGCGGTCGCCGGGCTGCAGCTGCTCCTGGCCGCCGGGCTGCGGCGGCGCAAGCGGCGCGCCTGGTGGTTGCTCGTCGGAGTCGCCGCCGCCGGCCTACTGACCCACCTGGAGCGCACGTCGCTGGTCGCGCTGTCGTGCAACGTCGTGCTGCTCGTCCTGCTCCTGGTCTCACGGGCCGAGTTCACCGCCCGGGCGGAGTCGGTGAGCCGCCCGCGGGTCGCCGGCATCTTCTTGCTGATGGCCGGCGTGTCCTTCGCGGCCGGTCTCGCGCTGACCGCTGACGAGTCGCCGAGCTCCACCTGGTCGCAGCGGCTGTCGTCGACGTTCTTCGGCCTGTTCGGCTTCACCCCCGACCTCCCGTTCCGTGACCCCGGCCTGTCCTCGGCCAACCAGGTCGCGTTGACCACCATGGGAGTGGTGACCGTTGCGGTCACGCTGCTGGCTCTGCTCGCACCGGCCCGCAAGCGCGCCCGGCTCGAGCCGGGCGACGAGCAGCGGCTGCGTTCGTTGCTCGCGGCGCACGGGGCACGGGACTCACTCGGCTACTTCGCGTTGCGCCGGGACAAGTCGGTGATGTTCTCGGCGACGGGCAAGGCGGCGATCGCCTACCGGGTCGTCGGTGGGGTGTCGCTCGCGTCAGGCGACCCGATCGGCGACCCCGAGGCGTGGCCGGCGGCGATCCGTAGCTGGCTCGAGGAGGCGGGCGACTTCGCGTGGGTACCCGGCGTCGTCGGGTGCAGCGAGGAGGGTGCGACGGCCTTCGTCCGGGCCGGCCTGGACAGCCTCGAGGTGGGCGACGAGGCGGTGCTCGACCTGTGCGAGTTCACGCTCGAGGGCCGCACGCACCGGGGACTCCGGCAGGCGGTCGGGCGGGTACGTCGAGCCGGCTACACGACGGCGGTGTCCCGCCAGCGCGACCTGTCGGACGACGAGCTGGCCGAGCTGCGGCGGGCCGTCGACCGGTTCCGCAACGGCGATGTCGAGCGCGGCTTCTCCATGGCGCTCGGCCGCATCGGCGACCCGGCCGACGGCGACCTCGTCGTCGCGTCCGCACGCGACTGCGAGGGCGAGGTCGCTGGCGTCCTCGTCTTCGTGCCCTGGGGCGAGGACGGGCTCTCGCTCGACCTGATGCGCCGGTCCGGGTCGAGCGAGAACGGCACGGTCGAGCTGCTCGTGGTCGCAGTCACCGAGGCGGCGCGCGAGCTCGGCGTCGTACGGCTGTCGTTGAACTTCGCGGTCTTCCGCTCCACCTTCGAGCGGGGCAGCCGGGTCGGCGCCGGGCCGGCGTTGCGCCTGTGGCGACAGGTGCTGCTCCTCGCCTCGCGGTGGTGGCAGATCGAGTCGCTCTACCGCGCCAACGCGAAGTACAGCCCGGGCTGGGTGCCGCGCTTCGTCTGCTTCCGCCGCGCGTCCGAGCTGCCTCGGGTCACCCTCGCGGCGCTCGAGGCGGAGGCGTTCGTCGTACGGCCCCGGCTGTTCCGGCCCTACGGCTGACCAGGGCCGCGGCGCCGGGCGTCCTCGGCCATCACGTCCTGGGCCCGGACCGCCAGCAGCAGGCAGACCGTCGCGAGCGGGATCTCGACGACGACAGCCAGCCCGAGGCTGACCCAGCGCTCGTCGGCGCCGGCGGTCGTCACGTCGAACCACGCGTCCACGACCAGCAGCGCGCCGGTCGCCGCCGCCGCGACGGCGAGGTAGCGCGAGCGCAGCCAGGCGCAGGCGCCGGTCCCGGCCAGCCCCAGGACCAGCAGCACGTCGAAGCCGGGCCAGGCCACGTCGTAGTGGTGTGCCACCGACTCGGGTGGCAGCGACCACGCGAGGTAGAAGATCCACGGGACGAGCACGACGGAGAGCACGAGATAGGTCACACCGATGCGCCGCGCGATACGCCCGGACTCCACCGGCACCGGTTCGGTGGGCCCGGTCGGCGGGTCGACGGGCTCCGTCGCCCCGAGCGCCCGGTCGCTCACCGACCGGTCCCGCTCGCGCGCTGCCTCATGCTCCGGTGATACCACGACGGCCGACGCCGCGCCGCCGGCGCCGCACCAGGGTGGCCGAGACGAGGACCACGAGTGCCGCCGCCCCGCCGAGAGCGACCAACGCGGGCCGGGTGAGCCGGTGCGCACCGGAGGAGGCCAGCGCGCCCGTGTCCGAGGCGGCGGGCAGGCTCGGCAGCGGGACCGACCAGACCGCGCTGTGCACCCCCTCGCTGCCGACGAGCAACCGCCCACCGTCGACGGCTAACGACTCGCCCTGCACCTGGTCCGGCATCGCCTCGCTGGCGACCAGCGCGAGGCGTCGGTCGAAGAGGTATCCGTTGAGGTAGGAACGCAGCACCAGCCGGCCGTCGTTCAGGAAGGCGCCGTCGGTGATGAGGGGCGGCAGCCCCTGCAGCTTGGTCAGGCGGTTCGGACGGTCGGTGCGCAGGTGGGCCGGCGCCCGGTACAGGTGGCCTTCGAACACGTCCTTCGTGGCGATGAAGATGCGCCCGTCAGAGGGCCGGACCATCAGCGCCTCTGCGTCGTGCGGGCCGTCCGGGTAGGTGAACTTGTACCAGCGCGCGTGCACCGTCTGGTCGCGCAGGTGCCGCGGATCGAGGAAGCGGAAGACCGAGACGTCCGGACGGCGCTGCGAGTTGTCACCGATGTCGCCGAGGAACAGAACAGGACGGCCCCTGCGGTCGGTCCCGGGTGCGAGCGCCTCCGGGTCATAGGGGTCGATGCCGCCCAGCTGCACCGTGGCCACGGTGCGCCCGCTCGAGTCGATCGCCTCGATGTCGGCGACCTGCCCGCCGTCGTTGTGCGTCCACAGCACGCCCGGATGGCGCTGCGAGACCGCGAGCCCGCTGGACTCGGTGATCGACGGGTCGCGCAGGTGCAGCAGCACGTGGCGGCCCTCGGCGTGGGCGCCGGTGACGGCGGACAGTCCGAGCAGCGCGACGGCCAGCGCGGTGCTAGCCGGCATCGTCGAGCAGGGTGCGCAGGTACGGCGTGACGCCCCAGGCCCGGGCCAACCCGGCGTACTCGCGGGCCACCTCCGGCGACGTCGCCCCGGTGCGGACCGCCTTGAGGAGGGTGTTGCGAGGGGTGTGCTTGGAGTCGACGAACTCGACCACGTCGACGCGGTAGCCGTGCTCGCGCAGCAGCGCGGCCCGGAAGGCGTCGGTGAGGACGTCGCCGAGCCGCTCGCGCAGGATGCCGTGCCGGGCGACCAGACCGTAGGGCTCGGGACCCGAGGACGCACTGAGCTGGCGCTGCAGGTCGTGGTGGCAGCAGGGCGCGGCCAGCACCAGCGGTACCTGCCACGACACCGCACGGGCCAGTGCCTCGTCGGTCGCGGTGTCGCAGGCGTGCAGCGCGAGCACGACGTCGGGCGTCGCGTCGCCCGACCACACCGATGCGTCGGCGATCGTGCCCTCCTGGAAGCGGACGTGCTCGGCCCAGCCCAGCTCGGCGGCGATCGAGGAGTTCCGCTCGCGGGCGCGCTCGCGCACGTCGACCCCGACCAGCTCGACGGGCCCTCGCTCCTCGAGAGCCCGGTAGGCGGCGAAGGTGAGGTAGGCGTTGCCGCAGCCCAGGTCCACGACGCGCAGCGGTCGCCCCTCCGGACGGCCGATCTCCTCGACCGCCGGCAGGAGCTGGCGCAGGAACGCCTCGACCTGTCGGCGCTTGTCGCCACCCGCCCCGAGTGCCCGGAACAACGGGTCGTCGTCGGCGAGGACCCGGGGCTTCACCCGGTCGTGCCCGGTGCGCTGGTCCTGGTCGAGCGCCTCGCGGTGCACCTGCGCCTCGCCCCTCTTGGTCACCCGCACCTGCACGGTCTCGGTCGTGGTCTGCACGTGCCAGTTGCCGAACGGCTCGCCCATCAGGCGGTCGACCGCGTCTGCGGCGGCCCCGTCGTACGGCTCGTTGGTGGTGCGCGGCGAGCGCCCGTCGTGCTCGACGACCTGCAGGTGCCGACCGGTCTTGAGGTCCACCGGGCGCAGCTCGGCGCGGGTCACGGACGGCGTGCGGCCCCGCTGCCGCCCGGCCGCGACGGCGCGGACCAGGTGCTGCGGGTCGAGCAGCAGCGGGCGCAGAGCGGCCAGCGCGTCGTCGAGGGGCAGGGGCACGTTCCTAGCCTGACACGCTCGGGCAAACCCGGTCGGCGACCGGCTGGCGGCGCAGACAGCACGTGATCGACCCGCGTAGGGACGATTCCCACTCCCACGAGGGGGGAGGAACGGGACATGGACTACAAGCATCTGGGCCGTTCCGGCCTGCAGGTCAGCCCGCTCTGCCTCGGCACGATGAACTTCGGGCCGGAGACGACCGAGGACGACGCGCACAAGATCATGGACCGGGCCTACGAGCTCGGCCTCAACTTCTTCGACACGGCCAACGTCTACGGCTGGGAGAAGGGCGAGGGCATCACCGAGCAGATCGTCGGCCGGTGGTTCGCCCAGGGTGACGGGCGGCGGGACCGCACCGTCATCGCGACCAAGCTCTACGGCTCGATGAGCGACTGGCCCAACGACACGTTCCTGTCGGCCCGCAACATCCGCCGCGCCTGCGAGGGATCGCTCAAGCGGCTGCAGACCGACCACATCGACCTCTACCAGATGCACCACGTCGACCTCGCGACGCCGTGGGACGAGATCTGGGAGGCGTTCGACACCCTCAAGACGCAGGGCAAGGTCATCTACGTCGGTTCGTCGAACTTCGCCGGCTGGCACATCGCCAAGGCCATGGAGGCGGCCCGGCGGCGGCACTCCACCGGTCTGGTCAGCGAGCAGTCGATCTACAACCTGCTCACCCGCGACATCGAGCTCGAGGTGCTCCCGGCCTGCCAGGACTACGGGCTCGGCGTCATCCCGTGGTCGCCGCTGCACGGCGGCCTGCTCGGCGGGGTGCTGCGCAAGGAGCGCGACGGCAAGCGCCGGCTGACCGGCCGGGCCAAGGAGGCGCTCGACGAGCACCGCGACGCCATCGGCGAGTACGAGGACCTGTGCGAGGAGCTCGGCGAGGAGCCGGCGCACATCGCACTGGCCTGGCTGATCGCCCAGCCCGGCGTGACCGGCCCGATCATCGGGCCGCGCACGATGGACCAGCTCGAGGGAGCGATGCGCGCCCTCGAGATCGACCTGACCGACAAGACGCTGCGTCGGCTCGACGAGATCTTCCCGGGCCCGGGTGGGCCGGCCCCCGAGGCCTACGCCTGGTAGGTCCGCCGCACCCTCTCCGGCAGACGCCCCGATCGAGACCGGTCGGGGCGTCCTGCGTCAGGTCAGCGCCGCGACCACGACCACACCGACGAGCAGGACCAGCGCGACGAGCATGACGGTGTTGAGGTGCGCGGGTCCACCCGGTCGACCTTAGGCCCCGGGCCGCGGCGCCAGCGGCCAGCTCGCGATGTCGTCGTACGCCGGGCGGGGACCGAGCCGGGACCGGACGAGCACGAGCTGGGTCGCCGTCCAGCCCGGCCCCTCGTAGTCGCCGAGATCGGCGACAAGGGGACGCAGGTCGGCGGAGCCGCGCACCCGGGCCACGGTCAGGTGCGGACGGTAGGGCCGGTCCTCGACCGAGACCGCCGTACCGAGCCGTCGCAGCTCGTCGCGGTCCCGGCCGCCGACGCCCACCCACAGCACCCGGTCGCCGAAGCGCCCCGCCGCCCGCAGCTGCAGGTCCAACGTCCGCGCGCCGCGGACCTGTCGGGTGATCTTGTTGCGCAGCCGGTCCACCCGGTCGTCGGGGACCTCGCCGTAGAACGCCAGCGTGAGGTGCCAGCGGGCCGGGTCGGCCCACCGCACCTCTGGCGGCGCGAGGGCGCGAGCAGCCTGCATCGCCCGGTCGAGGTGCTCGACGACATCCGGCGGCAGCCGGACGGCCAGGAAAAGACGCATCGCGCGCTCGTCAGCCGGCGAAGCGGGTGGGGTCGAAGAGGTCGAGCGGCGCATCGGTACGGCCGTCGACGACCAGGTCGGCCAGTGCCTCGCCGATCACCGGCGTGAACTTGAACCCGTGGCCCGAGAAGCCGCAGGCCAGCAGCACCCTGTCGTGGGCGGGGTGGCGTCCGACGACGAAGTGCTCGTCGGGCGTGAGCGTGTAGGTGCAGTCGACGGCGCGGACGTGCCGGTCACCGAGCCCCGGCAGGAGCGGCGCCAGGATCGCAGCCAGCTCCCGCGGCTCCCACGCGTCGGCCGGCCGGGTGCCCGAGTAGTGCACGGCCACCTTCACCCCGTCCCCCGCGGCACCGACGGCGGGTGCTCCATAGGGCGCGGTGCCGTCGTCGCGCTCCCAGATCCAGATCGGGAACCGATCGGGCGCGAAGGACTCGATGCCGGCCGGCGGGTCGAACCAGTGCATCACCCGCCGCTCGACGAGCAGGGGCAGCCCGAGGTCGGCGAGCAGCGCGCCGGCCCAGCGGCCCGGCGCGAGCACGAGGGCCCCCGCGTCGTACGTCGCTGCCGAGGTGCGCACCCGGACACCGTCCGCCGTCGCCGACCACTCGAGCACCGGCTCGTCGTGCCGCAGCTCGGCACCGGCTGCGGCCGCCTGCTCGAGGTGTGCCTCGACCGCGTCCTCGGGCGACACGACCCCGGCCTGGGGTTCGAACAACGCCGAGGTGCCGTGGGGAGGGCTGATCGCCGGGAAGCGGGCTCTGACCTCGGCCGGTTCGAGCA
>JAVEDG010000154.1 GCA_030841245.1 Actinomycetota bacterium | reverse complement strand
AGCTCGAACGAGGCGTCGGCAGCCTCGAAGGTGTAGCCGCGGGCCTCCATCTCCTTCACCAGCCCCGTGAGCCGGACCAGCACCTCCGGGCGGCCCGACAGGTCGTAGCCGAGCTCACGGCCCTTGAGCTCGATGCTCGCGCGGCCCGCCATGTCGGAGACCAGCATCCGCATGTCGTTGCCCACGGTCTCCGGCTTCGCGTGCTGGTAGAGGTCCGGGTCCACCCGGATCGCGCTGGCGTGCAGGCCCGCCTTGTGCGCGAACGCCGACGCGCCGACGTAGGGCTGGCGGGAGTACGGCGGGACGTTGGCCAGCTCGGACACCGCGTGCGCGATGCGGGTTCCCTCTTGCAGCCGGCCGTCCGGCAGCACCCGTCGGCCGAGCTTGAGCTCGAGGTTGGCGATGATGGTGAGGATGTCGGCGTTGCCGGTGCGCTCGCCGTACCCGTTGAGCGTCCCCTGCACGTGGCTCACCCCCGCGCCGACGGCGGCCAGCGTGTTCGCCACCGCGCACCCGGTGTCGTTATGGCAGTGGATGCCCAGGCGCACTCCCGATTCGGCGGCCACGGCCGACACGACATCGGTCAGCTCGCTCGGCAGCATGCCGCCGTTGGTGTCGCACAGGATGGCGACGTCGGCGCCCGCCTCGGCCGCGACACGCAGTACCTCCACGGCGTACGCCGGGTTGCTCCGGTAGCCGTCGAAGAAGTGCTCCGCGTCGAGGAAGACCCGCTGTCCCTCGCCTTTGAGATGCGAGACCGTGTCGCGCACCATCGACAGGTTCTCGTCGAGGGTGGTGCGCAGGGCCTGCTCGACGTGACGGACGTGGCTCTTGGCCACAAGCGTCACGACGCCGGCCCCGGAGTCGCGCAGGGCGGCCACCAGAGGGTCGTCCGCGGCCTTCACACCGGGTCGGCGGGTCGCGCCGAACGCGGCGAGCTGCGCGTGCGTCAGGTCCAGCTCGTGGCGGGCCCGACGGAAGAACTCCGTGTCCTTGGGGTTGGCGCCGGGCCAGCCCCCTTCGATGAACCCGACCCCCAGCTCGTCGAGGTGGCGGGCGACCGCGAGCTTGTCCGCGACCGAGAAGGCGAGGCCCTCCTGCTGTGCGCCGTCGCGCAGCGTCGTGTCGTAGACATGGAACGAGTCATCGTTCGGTGCGCTGTCGAACGTGTCGTCGGCCACTGGTCCGCTCCCAAACAAAAAGACCCCCCGCGGTCGCGGGAGGTCTGCGCGCTGGCCGGTTCTCGGCGGGCGCGCTCAGGTCGTAATGCAGCTGGTCATCACGGCCAGAGTGGCACACCGTGACGGATCGTGGAACGCCCGTCTCAGCATGTGTCACCCGTTCGGCGCTGCCCGCCGGTGCCGGCTGCGTCGGGGTAGCGGTGCCGGCTGCCGTCGTGCGCAGTCGGCACCGACCCGGTCAGCCTTCGGTCAGGGCGTAGCTCGGCAACGACCGCACAGCGTCCGGCGGCAGGGTCAACCCGTCCTCGGTGCCGGGGTTGACCGCCAGCCAGAGCTCGTCGGAGGGCCAGTTGGCGCCCAGCTGGGCCGCGGGGACGCTCACGGCGTCCTCGAGGTCCGGGGCTGCCGACTGCATCACCGTCTGCGAGGTGAAGACGGGCACGTACTGCGTGCCGTCCTGCTCGATCACGGGCAGCGACAGCGAGCCTTCCGGCGCCTCCTGGCCGGGAGCCGGCGCGGTCTGGGGCACGACGACCTCGCTGGTCGCGACCGCGCGCATCACCGCGTCGGTGTCGCCGGCCGCCATCCCGGCCGCGATCGCCGCCTCGGTCGGCTGCTGGCCGTTGGCCTCGGGGATCGTCATCAGGTGGAGTCCTCTCCGCTGGCACGTCAGGTGTCGTCGATGGCCGAACGGCGGCCACCACGGGTCGGGCGCGGATCGGATGCGCCCAACCGACGTCCCCTACCCTGTCGAGCCAGGCCGAATCGGGCAAATCGGGCCGGTCGGATCACAGTGAGGAATGTGGCCCACGCCACGTCACGCCACGTCAGGTCCGAGCGCTCACGCGACCCGATGCATCCAGCCGTGCGAGTCCGGCGCGGTGCCCTGTTGGATGCCCAGCAGGGACTCACGGACCTTCATCGTCAAGGCGCCGGGCTGGGCGTCGGCGATGTTGAACGAGCCGTGCGCGTGCTTGACGGCGCCGACGGGGGTCACCACGGCGGCCGTGCCGCACGCGAAGACCTCGGTGAGCGAGCCGTCGGCCGCAGCCGCCTCCCACTCGTCAGTCGTGACCCGGCCCTCGACCGTGTCCAGGCCCATGTCGCGGCCGATCGCCAGGATCGAGTCGCGGGTCACCCCCGGCAGCAGCGTGCCGGTCAGCGCGGGAGTCACCAGACGTCCGTCGGAGAACACGAAGTAGAGGTTCATGCCCCCCATCTCCTCGACGTACTTGTGCTCGACCGCGTCCAGCCACACCACCTGGTCACACCCCTGCTCCGCGGCCTGGGCCTGCGCGACCAGGCTGGCGGCGTAGTTGCCGGCGCACTTCGCCGCACCGGTCCCGCCGGGCGCTGCGCGGGTGTACTCGGTCGAGAGCCACACGGACACGGGCCGCACGCCGCCCGGGAAGTAGTTGGCGGCCGGCGAGGCGAAGAGCAGGAAGAGGTACTCCTTGGCCGGGCGGACGCCGAGGAACGCGTCCACCGCGAACTCCAGCGGCCGCAGGTACAGCGACTCGCCCGGCTTGGTCGGCACCCAGTCGCGGTCCTGGCGCACCAGTGCCGTCAGCGAGTCGAGGAACAGCGACTCGGGCACCTCCGCCATCGCCATCCGGCGCGCCGACCGCTGGAACCGGGCGGCGTTCTGGTCCGGCCGGAACAGCGCCACCGCCCCGTCGGGCTGGTGGTAGGCCTTCAGTCCCTCGAAGATCGCCTGCCCGTAGTGCAGCACCGAGGTGGCCGGGTCAAGCGTCAACGGCTGGTACGCCGTGAGGCGGGCGTCGTGCCAGCCCCGGCCCTCGACGTATCGCGCGGTCACCATGTGGTCGGTGAAGACCTGACCGAACCCGGGCTCCTTCAGCAACGCCGCCCGATCCTCGGCGGACCGGGGCCGCTCTGACGGGATGACGTCGATGGTCAGGTCGGATGTCATGCTCCGACGGTAGCCGAAAGGCGGGCGCAGATCGCCTCCCCCACCTTCCGGGTACTCCTGCTCGCGGTTCCCCGCGACGCCAGGTCGGCGGCCACCGCCTGCTCCACGGCTGCGGCCGCGTCGGCCATGCCGACGTGCTCGAGCAGCAGGGCCGCCGAGAGGACCGCGGCGGTCGGGTCCGCGGTGCCGGTGCCCGCGATGTCCGGGGCCGAGCCGTGCACCGGCTCGAACATGGACGGGTTCGACCGGCTGACGTCCAGGTTGCCGCTCGCGGCAAGCCCGATCCCGCCGGTGACCGCAGCGGCCAGGTCGGTCACGATGTCGCCGAACAGGTTGTCCGTCACCACCACGTCGAACCGGCCCGGGTCGCTCACCAGGAAGATCGTCGCTGCGTCGACGTGCAGGTAGTCGGTGGAGACCTCGGGGTGCTCCGTCGCGACCGCAGCAACGGTGCGGGCCCAGAGATCGCCGGCGTTGACCAGGACGTTGGTCTTGTGCACCAGGGTGAGGTGCTTCCTCGGCCGGGCAGCGGCGCGCCGGAACGCGTCGCGGACGACCCGCTCCACGCCGTACGCCGTGTTGACGCTGACCTCGGTGGCGATCTCGTGTGGTGTGCCGCGGCGGACCACGCCGCCGTTGCCGACGTAGGGACCCTCGGTACCTTCACGGATCACGACGAAGTCGACCTCGCCGGGATCCGCCAACGGCGACCTCACACCCGGGTACAGCCGGGCCGGGCGCAGGTTGACGTGATGGTCGAGCTCGAAGCGCAGCCGCAGCAGCAGCCCGCGCTCCAGCACACCACTGGGCACGTCGGGATGGCCGACGGCGCCGAGCAGGATCGCGTCGTGGCCCCGCAGCTCGTCGAGCACCGGGTCCGGCAGCGTCTCCCCGGTGGCGAGCCAGCGGCGGGCGCCGAGGTCGTACTCCGTCGTCTCGAGCTTGCCGTCCACCCCCGCGAGCACCGTCTCGAGCACCCGCACGGCCTCTGCGGTGACCTCCGGGCCGATGCCGTCCCCCGGGACGACAGCGAGGACGATTCGCCCGGTACGAGGGGGACTACTCACGGCTTCGGCTCGGCTGGACATGGCGCCGAGGGTACGGGCCGGTCACTCGCGAGCCGGTGTCAGTGCCCGGTCTCGCCACCGTTGTCCCGCCGGTCCATGGACTCCTGGACCGCGTCCCGGACGGCGTCGCGGGTGGTGCGCTCGTCACTGTTCATCGTTGCGGTGCTCATCGGGCTCTCCGTCTTCGCGAGTGGTGCCTGCGCGGGCCAGCGCGAGAACTCCGCGGCGGGGAGCCGGCCCTGTCAGCTGGCCCCGCCGCGGCAGCGAAGTACGAAGATGTGCCGCATGGTCCTTCGACGGTACGACGAGGGGCCGGAGGTGTCGCCAGAATTCGCCGCCGCATCTCGCGATGTGAGAGCGCGCCGGGTCGCCGCGGGTCAGTCGCTCAGGTCCACCTGTCGGGCCCGCTCGGCGCCGATCGCGGCAACGATCTCGTCGAGCACCGGAGCCGGGATCGCCGAGTCGACGGTCATCGCGACCAGCGCATGCCCGCCGCGCTGGTCGCGGCTCACCTGCATGCCCGCGATGTTCACCCCGGCCTCACCGAGGATCCGCCCGACCGTTCCGACGACGCCGGGCCGGTCCTCGTAGCGGAAGACCGCCATGTGGTCGCTGAGGGCGACCTCGATGTCGAACCCGTCGACCTCGACCAGCTTCTCCTGGTGGCGCGGCCCGGTCAGCGTGCCGGACACCGACACCCTGGTGCCGTCGGCCATGGTGCCGCACAGCGTGATCAGGTTGCGGTAGTCCGGCGACTCGAGGTCGGTGGTGAGGCGGACCCCGACCCCGCGCTCGTCGGCGAGCACCGGGGCGTTGACGTAGGAGACGGGGTCCTCCACCACGTCGGTGAACAGTCCCTTGAGCGCGGCCAGCTCGAGGACCCGCACGTCGTGGGCACTGATCTCGCCGCGCACCTGGACATCGAGCTGCGAGGGGACAGTGCCGGCCAGGGCGGTGAAGCACCGCCCGAGCTTCTCGGTCAGCGGGATGCCCGGGCGCACGTCCTCGGCGATCACGCCCCCCTGCACGTTGACTGCGTCGGGGACCAGCTCACCGGCCAGGGCCAGCCGCACCGAACGGGCCACCGCGACCCCGGCCTTCTCCTGGGCCTCATCGGTGCTGGCACCGAGATGCGGCGTCGCGACGACCGAGTCGAACTCGAACAGCGGCGAGTCGGTGCACGGCTCCGACGCGAACACGTCGAGCCCCGCCGCGGCCAACCTGCCCTCCTTGAGCGCGAGGGCCAGCGCGTGCTCGTCGACGATGCCGCCACGGGCGGCGTTGACCAGGATGGCGCTCGGCTTGACCTTGGCGAGCTCGTCGGCACCGATCAGGTCGACGGTTTCGGCGGTCTTGGGCAGGTGCACCGAGATGACGTCGCTGTGACGCAGCAGGTCGTCGAGCGGCACGAGGCGCACGCCCATCTGGGCGGCGCGTCCCGCTGCGACGTAGGGGTCGTAGGCGATCACGCTCATCCCGAACGCCGAGAGCCGCTGCGCCACGAGGACGCCGATGCGGCCCAGGCCGATGATGCCCGCCGTCTTCTCGTAGAGCTCCACCCCGCCGTACCTGCTGCGCTTCCACTCCCCTGCCTTGAGCGCCGTGCTCGCCGCTGGGATGTGACGCGCGGCGGCGAGCAGCAGGCCGATCGCCATCTCCGCGGCGCTGACGATGTTGGACTGCGGCGCGTTGACGACCATGACGCCGGCCTGGGTCGCCGCCTTGACGTCGACGTTGTCCAGGCCCACCCCGGCCCGGGCGATGACCCGCAGCCGACGCGCGGCCGCGAGCGCCTCGGCGTCGACCTTGGTCGCGCTGCGGACCAGGATCGCGTCCGCCTCGCCGATCGCGGCGAGCAGCTGCGCTCGGTCGGCCCCGTCGCAGTGGCGTACCTCGAAGTCCGGACCGAGCGCGTCGATGGTGGCCGGGGAGAGCTCCTCGGCGATGAGCACGACTGGCTTCGTCACCCGACCATCCTAGGACCGTGCTTGTGAACGTCTTCACAAGTGTCCAGCAACCGGAACGGACGGACGGCCGGGTGTGTGCGGGGTCAGTCGTCCTCGCCGATCCAGCTCATCATGGGGCGCAGCTTGCGGCCGGTCTGCTCGATCGGGTGCTCGGTGTTCTCCTGGAAGTAGCGCTTGTAGTTGGGCAGGCCCGCGTCGTACTCGTCCATCCACTCCTTGGCGAAGGACCCGTCGCGGATCTCGCCCAGGATCCGGCCCATCTCGGCCTTCGTCTCGGGAGTGACGATCCGCGGTCCTCGGGTGTACCCGCCGTACTCCGCCGTCTCCGAGACCGACCAGTACATCTTCGAGATGCCGCCCTCGTACATCAGGTCGACGATCAGCTTCACCTCGTGAAGGCACTCGAAGTAGGCGACCTCGGGCTGGTAGCCCGCCTCGATCAGCGTCTCGAAGCCGGCCTTGATCAGCTCGGACAGCCCGCCGCAGAGAACGGTCTGCTCACCGAACAGGTCGGTCTCGGTCTCCTCGGTGAAGGTGGTCTTGATGGCACCGGCGCGGGTGCCGCCGATCCCCTTGGCGTAGGACTTCACCAGGTCCCAGGCGTGCCCGGTGGCGTCCTGCTCCACTGCGATCAGCACGGGTACGCCGCGGCCGTCGACGAACTGTCGGCGCACCAGGTGGCCGGGCCCCTTGGGCGCCACCATGCACACGTCCACGCCTGCCGGCGCCTTGATCAGGTCGTAGCGGATGTTGAGGCCGTGGCCGAAGAACAGCGCGTCGCCGTCGACCAGGTTGGGCGCGATCGCCTCGGCATAGAGCGAGCGCTGGACCGGGTCGGGAGCGAGGACCATGATCAGGTCCGACTCCTCGCAGGCCTCGAACGGCGTGACCACGCGAAGGCCCTCGGCGTCGGCGCGCTCACGACTCTTGGAGCCCTCGGGCAGTCCCACGCGCACGTCGACCCCCGAGTCGCGCAACGACAACGCATGCGCGTGGCCCTGGCTGCCGTACCCCAGCACCGCCACGTTGCGCCGCTGGATCACCGACAGCTCGGCGTCGTCGTCGTAGAAGAGCTCAGCCACGGTCTCGTCTCACTCTCTCCGCCCGACATCGGGCGGGTTGGGTCAGTTGGCCACGGGGGCGATCGGGGTAACTGTCGCAGAGCGGGCCGAGCGGTCGGTGATCGAGCGCGGGCCGCGGCCCACCGCCACCATCCCCGACTGCACCAGCTCGCGGATGCCGAACGGCTCGAGCACCCGCAGCAGGGCCTCGAGCTTGTCCGCGTTCCCGGTCGCCTCCACGGTCACGGCGTCGGGGGCCACGTCGACCACCTTGGCGCGAAACAGCTGCACCGTCTCGAGGATGTGCGAGCGGGTGTCGCGGTCGGCCCCGATCTTGACGAGCAGCAGCTCCCGCTGCACGGACGAGGTCGGGTCGAGCTCGACGATCTTGATGACGTTCACCAGCTTGTTGAGCTGCTTGGTGACCTGCTCGAGCGGCAGGTCCTCCACGTTGACCACGATGGTCATGCGCGAGACGTCGTCGTCCTCGGTCGGCCCCACCGCCAGCGAGTCGATGTTGAAGCCGCGACGGGAGAACAGGCTGGCGATGCGGGCCAGCACACCGGGCTTGTTCTCGACGAGCACCGACAGCGTGTGCCGTGACATTTACGCCTCCTCGTCTTCCCAGCTCGGCGCCATGTCGCGCGCCACCTGGATCTCGTCGTTGCTGGTCCCGGCGGGAACCATCGGCCAGACCATGGCGTCCTGGTGGACCGTGAAGTCAACGACGACGGGCCGGTCGTCCACCGCCATCGCGGACTCGATGGTCGCGTCGACGTCGTCGGCCTTCTCGCAGCGCAGCCCGACGCAGCCGTACGCCTCGGCCAGCCGGACGAAGTCCGGGATGCGCTCCACCGCGCCACCAGCGCGCGCGGGCACGCCACGCAGGTCGGTGTTGCTGTAGCGCTCGTTGTAGAACAGCGTCTGCCACTGACGGACCATGCCGAGGCTGCCGTTGTTGATGATGGCGACCTTGATCGGGATGTCGTTGATGGCGCAGGTGGCGAGCTCCTGGTTGGTCATCTGGAAGCAGCCGTCGCCGTCGATGGCCCAGACCGTCGCGTCCGGCCGGCCGGCCTTGGCCCCCATCGCGGCGGGCACGGCGTACCCCATCGTCCCGAGGCCACCGGAGTTGAGCCAGGTGCGCGGCTTCTCGTAGGAGATGAACTGCGCCGCCCACATCTGGTGCTGGCCGACGCCCGCCACGTAGACCGCGTCCGGTCCGACGATCTTGCCCAGCCGCTCGATCACGTACTGCGGGGCCAGCGAGCCGTCCTCCGGTCGCTCGTAGCCGAGCGGGTACGTCGTGCGCCACTGGTCGACCTGCGACCACCAGGCCGCGTAGTCGCCCTGCCGGCCGGCCTCGTGCTCGGCCCGCACGGCATCGGTGAGGTCGGCGATGACGGCCCGGGCGTCGCCCACGATCGGGACGTCGGCGACCCGGTTCTTCGAGATCTCGGCCGGGTCGATGTCGGCGTGGATCACCTTGGCCCCGGGCGCGAAGCTGGACAGCTTGCCGGTGACCCGGTCGTCGAAGCGGGCACCCAGCGAGATGATCAGGTCGGACTTCTGCAACGCGGTGACAGCCGCGACGGTGCCGTGCATCCCTGGCATGCCGAGGTGCTGGTGGTGGCTGTCCGGGAACGCACCTCGGGCCATCAGGGTCGTGACGACGGGCAGTCCGGTCAGCTCGGCCAGGCTGAGCAGCTCGGCCCATGCCTGGGCCCGCACCACGCCTCCGCCGACGTAGAGGACCGGGCGTCGCGAGTCGACGATGAGCCGCGCCGCCTCGCGCACCTGCTTGCCGTGCGGCCGCCCGACCGGCCGGTAACCGGGCAGGTCGATCTCACGCGGCCAGTCGAACTCCGTCATGGCCTGCATGGCGTCCTTGGCGACATCGACGAGCACCGGGCCCGGGCGACCGGTCGAGGCGATGTGGAACGCCTCGGCCACGGTGCGCGGGATGTCGGCCGGGTTGGTCACCAGGTAGTTGTGCTTGGTGATCGGCATCGTGATGCCGCGGATGTCGGCCTCCTGGAAGGCGTCCGTCCCGATCGCAGCACTCGGCACCTGACCCGTGACCGCGACCATCGGCACCGAGTCCATGTAGGCGTCCGCGATGGGGGTCACCAGGTTCGTGGCGCCGGGCCCGGACGTGGCCATGCAGACCCCGACCCGCCCGGTCGCGGACGCATAGCCCTCGGCGGCGTGGCCGGCCCCCTGCTCGTGGCGGACCAGGATGTGGCGGATCCGCTGCGAGTCCATCAACGGGTCGTACAGCGGCAGGATCGCGCCACCCGGGATGCCGAACACGGTGTCGACGCCCGCTGACTCCAGCGAGCGCACCAGGCTCTGGGCTCCGGTCATCTGCTCAGGCATCGCGACCTCTCGGTTGTCCCATCTGGGGTGGTCGGGAAATGAAAAACCCCTCGGCCCTGGTGGGCAGACGAGGGGTGGCGCGCTCGACCTGGTGCTCAGTCGGCGCGCAGGCCAAGTACGACGGTGATCCGCACGCGCTCACGTTCCCCGCAGCGCGAACTCGGTGTCAACCCGGACCACCCGGTGTTCCAGCATCCGGACCGGTGCCGTCGCACCACCCGAACGGACGATCGTCCGCACGCCCTCGCGCGTCGAGCAAAGAAATGGCAAAGGGGGCTCGTATGGCGCGGCTCGAGAAGAAGCCGGCGGACCACCGCTGGGCGGCGCGGCCGCTGCTGGCCCGCGCCGTGCGCACGGTCGTGTTCCTCACGCCCGTTGCCGCGTCGTTCGGGGCGGCGTGGTGGACCCGGTCGGTGCTGCCGCCACTGGCGGGCAGCTCGGCCAGGGCGGGCGGGCTGCTCGTGCTCGTCGCCGTGTCGACCTTGGTGCTGCTCGGGTTCGACCGGCTCGCCCGGCGCGCGGTGCCGCTGGCCACGCTGCTGGACCTCACCATGCTCTTCCCCGACCGCGCCCCGTCGCGGCTGCGCGTGGCGCGCGAGGCGATCCGCCGGCGCCCGGTCGAGGAGCAGCTGCGCAGGCTCAAGGACGTCGGCGCCGACCCCGCCGAGGTGGCCAGGGAGATCCTCACCCTGGTGGCCGCGCTGAGCGCGCACGACCGGCCCACCAGGGGTCATGCCGAGCGGGTCCGGCTGTTCACCGACCTGCTCGCCAAGCAGCTGCGGATCCCCGAGCGGGACCGCGACCTGCTGCGGTGGGCGGCCATCCTGCACGACATCGGAAAGCTGCGCGTCCCGGCGTCCCTGCTGAACAAGCCCGGCAAGCCGACCCCCGAGGAGTGGGAGGTGCTGCGGGCCCACCCGGCACACGGTGCCGAGATGGCGGGAGCACTGCTCCCCTGGCTGGGTGAGTGGGGCGAGGTGATCCTCGCCCACCACGAGCGCTACGACGGCACGGGGTACCCGCTCGGCCTGGCCGGCCGCGAGATCAGCCTCGGCGCGCGCATCGTGTCGGTCGCCGACGCCTACGACGTGATGACGGCGGCCCGCGCGTACAAGCGCCCGGTGAGCCGCCCGGCCGCGCTGGCCGAGCTGGTCCGGTTCTCCGGCACGCAGTTCGACCCGGTGGTGGTCCGCGCGATGGTCGACATCGGCGTCCCGCACCTGCGCCGGGCCCAGGGCGTCCTCGCCTGGCTGAGTGATCTCCCTCTGGTCGCCACCGGGTCGGTGCCCGCCGCGACCGTCGCCAGGGTCGTCGGCGCGGGTGCGCTCGCCACCACGGCGGTGGCCGGCGGGGTCGTCGCAGACCGGCTGCACGAGCCGCCCGCGCACGCACGCCTGTCGGCTGTCACCAGCCAGGTCTCCGGATCGGAGCGCTCCACCGTCGCCTCGTCGACGACCGACCCGGCGGCGGGGTCGGCGGCCGCTGGGTCGGTGGACAGTGCGTCGGTGGACGCGGGGTCGACGAACGCGGACCCGGCGACGCCGCGGGTCGGCGCGAGCTCGGGCGACCCCGCGGGCGGGCCGTCC
Source organism: Actinomycetota bacterium (assembly GCA_030841245.1). Taxonomy (GTDB): domain Bacteria; phylum Actinomycetota; class Actinomycetes; order JACCUZ01; family JACCUZ01; genus JAVEDG01. The sequence continues at coordinate 6,275 of JAVEDG010000154.1, read as the reverse complement.
CCCTCGCCCCCGGACGACGGGACGGGCCGGCCGACCTCGGGCGGCGGGTCGACCTCCACGTCGGGCGGCTCCGACTCATCAGGGGGCGGTGGCGTCCTCGACCAGACCGGCGACGCGGTGTCGGGCACGGTGGACACCGTGACGGGCACGGTGGACGACACGCTCAGCGACCCGGTCGGGACGGTCACCGACACGGTGCAGGATCCCGTGGGCACCGTGGACGACACGGTGGGAACGGTCACCGGCACGGTCGACGACACGGTGGGCACTGTCACGGACACCGTGACCGGTACCGGCTCGGACGGCTCCGGGTCGGGTGGCCCCCTGGGTGGCCTGCTCGGCGGGCCGTAAGACGCTCGGACGACCGCGTCTCGCCATGCGGGCAACCTAGGCGCGGTGGCGCCGCCGGGTCAGCCAGCCCCGCTCGTTCCGCAGGCGGGGCGGCACCAGGAACCGCGGCCGGTTCAGGGCGTTGACCACGATGATCAGGAAGTAGCCCAGCAGCGACGAGCAGCTCATCAGCACGATCCCGGTCCTGAGGAGCAGCCCGGCACCGTCGGCGCCGGCAAGAACGGTCAGCACGCCGCCGGCACCGAAGCCGGTGGCGGCGACGACGAACGTCGGGTAGCTGCGCAGGTTCACGCTCGGTCCGAAGACCGTGATCGAGGGGAGCCAGGGTGTTCGCTCCCCTCGCCACACCTGCGGCAGGTGGCGCAGTGCCACCACGCCGTACCAGGCGCAGCCTGCGCAGAGCAGCCCGAAGCAGGTGAGCCCAAGGAGGTCCGACACCCGTCAGCCGCAGACCGCGCCGTCGGCAGCCGAGCCGACCAGCTTGACGTACTTTGCGAGCACCCCGGTCGTGTAGCGCGGTGGTGGTGCGCTCCACGTCGTACGGCGCTTCTCGAGCTCGTCGTCGTCGACGAGCAGGTCGAGCCGGCGGGTGGAGACGTCGAGCCGGACCCGGTCGCCGTCGCGGACCAGTGCGATCGGGCCGCCGTCGTGCGCCTCCGGCGCGACGTGCCCGACGCACAGCCCGGTAGTGCCGCCGGAGAACCTGCCGTCGGTGAGCAGCAGCACGTCCTTGCCCAGACCGGCTCCCTTGATGGCACCGGTGACGGCGAGCATCTCGCGCATGCCGGGACCACCTTTGGGCCCTTCGTAGCGGATCACCGCGACGTCACCTGAGCCGATCGTGCCGTCCTGCACGGCAGTCATGGCCTCCTGCTCGCGCTCGAACACCCGGGCGGTGCCTTCGAACACCGCGTCGTCGAAGCCCGCCGTCTTGACCACCGCACCCTCGGGAGCGAGCGAGCCGGTCAGGATGGTCAGCCCGCCGCTGGCGTGCATCGGGTTCGACAGCACCCTGATCACGTCGCCGTCCGGCGACGGCGCCCCGAGCTCGGCGAGGTTCTCGGCCATCGTCCTGCCGGTCACGGTCAGCGCGTCACCGTCGAGCAGCCCGGCGTCGAGCAGCACCTGCATCACGACCGGGACGCCGCCGATGCGGTCGACGTCGCTCATCACGTGCCGGCCGAACGGCTTGACGTCGGCCAGGTGCGGCACCCTGTCGCCGATGCGGTTGAAGTCGGAGAGCGTCAGCTCCACCTCGGCCTCCCGGGCGATGGCCAGCAGGTGCAGCACCGCGTTGGTGGAGCCACCGAGGGCCATCACCACCGCGATCGCGTTCTCGAAGGCGGGCCTGGTGAGGACCTGGCGCGCCGTGATGCCGGCACGGAGCATGCCGACCACTGCCTCGCCGGATCGCCGGGCGTAGCCGTCGCGGCGCCGGTCGGTCGCCGGCGGTGCTGCGCTGCCGGGCAGCGACATCCCGAGTGCCTCCGCCGCCGACGCCATGGTGTTGGCGGTGTACATGCCACCGCACGCGCCCTCGCCGGGGCAGATGGCTCGCTCGATCGCATCGACGTCCTCGCGCGACATCAGGCCTCGCGCGCAGGCGCCGACGGCCTCGAAGGCGTCGATGATGGTGACCTCGCGGTCGGTGCCGTCCGACAGCCGAGCCCGCCCGGGCAGGATCGTTCCGGCGTACAGGAAGACGGCCGCGAGGTCGAGCCGCGCCGCTGCCATCAACATCCCGGGCAACGACTTGTCGCAGCCGGCCAACAGGACCGACCCGTCGAGCCGCTCGGCCATCATCACCGTCTCGACCGAGTCGGCGATCACCTCGCGCGATACCAGCGAGAAGTGCATGCCCTCGTGTCCCATCGAGATGCCGTCGGACACCGAGATGGTGCCGAACTCGAGCGGGTAGCCGCCGGCTGCATGGACGCCGTCCTTCGCCGCCTTGGCCAGCCGGTCCAGCGACAGGTTGCAGGGGGTGATCTCGTTCCAGCTCGACGCGACACCGATCTGCGGCTTGGCGAAGTCCTCGTCGCCCATGCCGACGGCGCGCAGCATCCCGCGGGCCGCGGTCTTCTCCAGCCCGTCGGTCACGTCGCGGCTGCGCGGCTTGAGGTCAGGCCCGTCGGTCACGACCCACCACCTTCTCGCCCGGGCCCGAGGCAACCGCCCGGACCTTGTCGGGGCAACGCTATGCCGCGGACGGCGAGCGATCGCCGCGCAGGGCCTCCTCGAGGGAGGTGCACGGCAGCAGCGGGAAGACCGCGCGGACCCTGGTCGAGTCCGCCGTGAGGTCGACGTGGTCCATCGCAAGTGCCGCGCGCAGCTGGCGGCCGATGGCGGGCCGAGCCCGGCCCACGGTCGCCGCGCCCAGCCGCAGCGCGACCGGAGGGACGTGTCGCAACGAGCCGTCCCGACCGGCGAGCCGCTGCACGGTCTCGGCGAGCTGAGTCATCGTGACCGTGTCGGGGCCGCCGATCTCCCAGGTGGTGCCGCGCGCCCCGGGATCGGTCACGACCTGCTCGAGGAGCGCAGCGACGTCCCGCACGGACACGAAGTTGACCGGGTTCTGGCCGCGGCCGAAGACGAGCGGGCGTCCCGAGCGACCAGCAGTGGCCGCGACGAGCTCGCCCCACAGCTCGGCGAAGGCCGAGGACCGTACGACGGTGGCGTTGACACCCAGGCCGTGCAGATGCTCCTCGGCCGCGGCCTTCATCCGGAACAGCTCCATCTCGGCGTCCGGCGCGGCACCGATCACCGACATCAGCACGACCTGCGCCCCGACCGCAGCCGCGGCGTCGACCAGGTTGCGGTTGCCGTCGCGATCCACGCCGGCCGGCGTCACCCGACCGGGTCCCGCGAACCCGTGCACCGCGGACACGACGACCTTGGCGCCCGACACGGCGGCGGCGAGGCTGCCCGGGTCGCGTACGTCCGCGGTGGCCACCGCAACATCGGCGCCGAGGTGGGCCGCCCGGGCCGGGTCACGGGTGAGGACGCGGACCGGCAGCCCGCGGTCGACCAGCCTGCCCACGAGGATGCTCCCGAGCCTGCCGGTGCCGCCGGCGACCACGATCACGGCCGTGCACCGGTCGGCGACTCCGCTGTCGGGGCGACCTGGCGCCGTACCGCGTCGGTCACGTCACCGACGCCTTCCTGGACGGGCTCGAGGTAGAACCTGGCCCAGGCGGCGAGGCAGTCGCGCACGCCGAAGACGATGACGCCGCGCATCAGGTGGGCCGACCCGTCCGGCCGGGTGCCGCGCTGCTCCCACTCGCTCCACACCGCGTCGCCGGTGACGCTGGTGCGCAGCACCTCGGCGGTGAGGTCGGGGACGAAGCGCAGGATCTGCTCCCAGTTGCGCCGCACCTGGTCGCGCCCGACGAAGCCCCGCTCGGGGTGGGCCGGGGTCTCGTTGCGGTAGTCCGGAGCGAAGCAGCCCACGATCGCGTCGAGGTCGTGGGCGTTCGTGGCGGCGCAGAGCCGGTGCACGACCGCGTCCGCGGCAGCGCCCGGTGGCACGTGCTGGTCGGGTCCCACGGGTGCTCCTCGCGCCGGTCCTGCCGCTGGTACAGTAACCTGTAACTAATACATGACTATGGATGGAAAGAGCGTGGACGTCAAGCACCGCCGCCGCTACGACTCCTCGAGCCGGCTCGCGGCGGCCCGCCGCAGCCAGGCCCAGGTGCTGGCGCACGCCCGCGGACGCTTCCTGCGCGACGGCTACGCCGCCACGACGGTCGCCGCGATCGCCACCGAGGCCGGCGTGTCGGTCGAGACGGTGTACAAGGCCTTCGGCGGCAAGGCCGGCCTGGTCCGAGCCATCTGCGCGGACGCGCTGGAGGGCGAAGGGTCGACCCCGGCCGAGGAGCGTTCGGACGCGCTGGCGAGAAACGAGCAGGACCCGCGAACCGTGATCCGGGGCTGGGCCACGCTGGCGACCGAGGTCGCCCCACGGATCGTGCCGGTGCTGCTGCTCGTGCGGACCGCCGCCGCGACCGACGAGGAGATGGCGGGCCTGTATGCCGACCTCGAGGACACCCGGCTGGAGCGGATGACCTCCAACGCCGGCCGGCTCGCGCGGACCGGCCGGCTGCGACCCGGCGTCGACGCGCGGCGCGCCGGCGAGGTCATGTGGACCTACAGCTCCCCGGAGCTCTTCGAGCTGCTGGTGCTGCGCCGCGGCTGGTCGGTGGCGGCGTACGGCGAGTTCATCGCCCAGGCGATGATCGCGGCGCTGCTCCCCGCTCCCGAGGGTCAGTAGGGCCCGGTGATCACGTTGCGCAGAGGCATCCCCGAGACGTAGCGGCGCAGCTGGTCTGCGACCAGTGCCATCGCGCGGGGCAGGAACGCCGAGCTGTTGCCGCCGACGTGCGGGGAGATCAGCACGCCCGGCAAGGTCCAGAGCTCGTGGTCAGCGGGCAGCGGCTCCGGGTCGGTCACGTCGAGTGCGGCCAGCAGCCGTCCGGTGCGCAGCTCGGCGACGAGCGCATCGGTTTCTACGACGGGGCCTCGCGCGACGTTGACGAGCAGCGCTCCGTCCTTCATGGCGGCGAGGAAGGCCGCGTCGACCAGACCGACGGTCTCCGACGTCATCGGTACCGTGAGCACGACGACATCGGCACGCGGCAGCAGGTCGGCGACGTCGCTGATCGCGGAGACGCCGTCGCGTGGCGTGCGCGCTACCCGGAGCACGTCGCACTCGAAGCCGCCGAGCCGGCGCTCGACGGCGCCGCCGACGGAGCCGTGCCCGACGATGAGCACCGTCTTGTCGGCCAGGGACTCGGCGCGCCGACCGGCCCACTCGTGGCGGTCCTGCCCGCGCACGAACTGGGGCACCCCGCGCAACGACGCGAGCATCAGGGTGACAGCGAGCTCGGCCGTCGACGCGTCGTGCACGCCGCGCGCGTTGCACAGCGTCACGCCGTCGGGCACGTGCGGCAGGAAGTCGTCGACACCGGCCGTCAACGTCTGGCCGACGCGCAGCATCGGCAGGTCGCGCATCAGCCGGGCCGGGCCCGAACCCGCCATGTAGGGCAGCACGTAGAACTCGACCTCGCCGGCCGAACCCGGCACCGGGCCCACCCCGTCGTACACGTCGACGTCGACGCCGACCGGCACACCGCCCATGCGCTCGACGGCGTCGGACATCGGCAGCCAGACCCTCACCGGCGCACCTCCCCGGGCCGGGAGCTCGCCGGACGAGCGCATCCGGTGTCCGCGACCGGCTCCGTCCTCATGCGCCCCGACCCTAACGATCTCGTCACCGCCGGCGCGCGACGGTGGCGCGAGCGGGTCCGGCGACGCGAGGCTCGACCCATGACTCGGCGCGGCGCGCGACACCCGAGGATGAGCCGCGCAGCGCTGCGCGTGCCGCCGCTGTCGGTCGGCGTCCTCGCCGCGGTGCTGGCTGCCGGCGCCTGCTCCGGGTCCCCACACCAGTCAGGCCCCAGCCCTGTCGGCACGCCCCCGTCTCCGTCGCAGCGCCCGTCGGCGGCTCTGACGCGGATCCCGGCGCAGGTGCTGGAGCCGCGCTTCGCCGACACCCTCGCCCGGCACCTCTCGGTGCCGTGGGGTCTGGCCTTCCTGCCCGACGGCTCCGCCCTGGTGAGCGAGCGGGACACCCACCTGCTCAAGCGGGTCACCCCGGCCGGGCAGGTGTCCGTGGTCGGCCCGGTCGACGGTGTGGACGGCGGCGGCGAAGGAGGTCTGCTCGGGATCGCGCTCTCCCCGACGTACGGCAGCGACCACCTGCTCTACGCCTACTACACCCACGGCGGCAGCAACCGGGTCGTGCGGATGACCTATGACCGGTCCGGGCTGGGACCGCAGCAGACGATCCTGGACGGCATCCCCTCGGGCGCGATCCACGACGGCGGTCGCTTGGCATTCGGCCCCGACGGCGACCTGTTCGTCAG
>JAVEDG010000451.1 GCA_030841245.1 Actinomycetota bacterium | reverse complement strand
TCCAGGTCGAGAAATGTGCGGGTTGCTGCGGCGAAGCGAGCCGCAGCCTCCTCGGCCTTGCCCCAGATCAGGAAGGCGTAACCGAGCTCAATCAGCGAGTGGGCGACGAAGTGCCGGTCGCCGGCGGCGTCGTGAGCCGCAACCGCCTCCTCCAACACCTCCACGGCACGCCGTGGGTCACCCTGCCGGAGCAGCACGGTGCCCAGGTTGAGCAGCGAGGTGGCGACGTGCCAACTCGCATGGCTCGTTCGCGCGAGTTCGAGCGCCTCCTCGAGCAGTGGCAGGGCATCGTCGAACCGTCGCTGAGCGATCGCGATATGTCCGAGGATGGTGAGCGCGTTGCGACGGTCGAGTGCGGCCCCAGGTGCAGTCGACCGTTCGAGCAACTCTTCCCCGTAGGCGGTGGCGGTCGGCACGTCACCCCGCTGGTAGCTGAGCCAGGCTGCGCCCCAGAGTGCATTCGCCCGGAATGGCGAGTCGTCGGCCGCCGGTAGGTCAAGTGCTCGCTGGATCCAGATCCGGCCTTCTTCGAAGGCGCCTTCAAGCCTCCAGAACATCCACAACGCGCCGACGGCCCGCAGCGCCACCTCAGGGTCGGCACGCGCTTGGGTTGCCGTTCCCAGGGCGGCGCGCAAGTTTGCGACCTCGTCCCGTATCTGCCTCCGGGTCTCGGCCTGTTCGCTGCCGAGCAGCAGCGGAGCAGCTGTGGCGGCAAGCTCGGCATAGAACTCCGCGTGCCGCCGCGTGACGGCCTCAGCCTCGGGCGAAGCGCCGAGTTGCTCGGCGGCGTACTCGCGGATCGGGTCGAGGAGATGCCAACGCGCCGGCGACGTGGCGGGATCGGGCTCGACTAGCCCGTGCTCGCACAGCCGGCTGATCGCCGCGATCACGCGGTCGGCGGCACAGACCTGCTCAGCGGCGTTGAGCGTCCATCCCCCCGCGAACGCCGCCAGCCGGCGGAACACCGCTTTGTCGCCGGCGCCAAGAAGATCGTGGCTCCAGCTGATCGTGCTGCGCATCGTCCGCTGCCGCTCGGGGAGGTCGCGCTCACCGTCGGTCAGCACCTGCAGCGGTTGCTCGAGCTTGAGGCTCAGGAGGTGGAGCGGCATGTGCCGGACCCGTGAAGCGGCGAGCTCCACTGCGAGTGGCACACCGGCGAGGGGGCGACAGATGTCGGCGATCAGCCTGGCGGCGTCACCATCATCGAGGCTGAGCCCGGGCCGTGCGGACCGCACCCGCTCTCTGAAGAGCTCAGCCGCCACCGGCTCCGGCAGCGCGTCGAGTGGCTGCTCCCTTTCGCCGCGGACGCGTAGTGGCGCCCGGCTGGTGACGAGGATTCGCAGATGTGTAGACATGTCGAGCAAAACGCCCAGGGCGGGTGCGGCATCGAGCAGCCGCTCGAACGTGTCGAGCACCAGAAGCGTCCTGCGCTGGTCGAGCACGTGTGCCAGCGCTGCCGGAAGTTCCTCCCCTGCTGCTGTGCTCACACCCAGCGCCGTGGCCACGGTCGCCAGAAGCAGGTCTGACTGGAGCAGCCCTGCCAGAGGCACCCAGACGAGCCGTCCCGGTTCGTCGCTCTCGATGCGCCAGCAGACCTCGGCTGCCAGGCGGGACTTCCCGACGCCACCCGTCCCCGTGATCGTCAGCAGACGGGTGCTCTGGTCGGTGAGTGCGTCCAGGACTTGGTCGAGCTCGGTTTCGCGCCCGAGCATCGAGGTACGTCGAAGGTTGCGCCAGTCGGTGCCCCACACCGGTCCGGTGGACGTCACCGACGTGGAGCGTGCAGGTCTGGCTGCGGCCTCGAACACGGCAGCGTCGGCCGGGCCGAGTCCGAGTGCGTCGGCGAGAGACCGAGCGGTGACGGCGTACACGTGTCGGCGCAGGCCCCGCTCGATGTCGCTGACCGCCCGTTCACTGATCCCGGCACGCTCCGCGAGCTCCGCCTGCGTGAGCCCGGCGGCGGCCCGATGCGCGCGGAGCTGTTCGGCGAACGTTGCGCCGCTCATCGAGGTGCCCGAACGGCCGCCGGTCGTTCGCCCGGCGGGCTTGGAGGTCGGTGGGGCAGACGGTGGGAGACGTCGTGGTGTCGGCCGGCTCTCAACGGCACGCTCCTTTCTGTCCCCACTATCCACCCTGGAAGCAGGCCATGATGAGCACCGAGAGCAACAAGACGGTCGTCCGCCGCTACTACGACGAGGCGCTGAACGCGGGCAACCTCACCCTCATCGACGAGCTGGCGGTCGACGCCTACATCGAGAACGACCCGTTCCCCGGGCAGGGCAACGGACGAGCAGACCTCAAGGCGCGCGTGGCAGCGCTGCTCGAGGCGTTCTCTCCGTGCACCTTCACGATCCAGGATGTCGTCGCCGAGAGCGATCGTGTCGTCGTGCGGTGGAGCAGTAGTGGCACCCACTCCGGCTCGTTCATGGGCATGCCGCCTACCAACCGGACTTACACGATCTCCGGGATCGACATCCACCGGCTCAGCGATGGACGAATGGCCGAGCACTGGCACGTGGTCGACCAGCTCAGCCAGTTGCAGCAGCTCGGCGTGCTGCCTTCACAGGCTCCGGCCTCCTGAGCCCGTGGGCACCGAAGTGTCCCGTTGGGGTGAACACGGCCGGCGCCCGGTGCCAGATGCCAGCAACCGGGAGCTCTTCGCCCGCACACTCGGGTGCGCGACAACCGAGATCGCATGCCCGGCAGAGGACGCATGGGCGCTGGTGGCCGACGTCACCCGCATCGGCGAATTCAGCCCTGAGTGCGTCAGAGCCCGATGGATCGGCCCCCACCGCGGAGCGCACGTCGGTGCCCGCTTCGAGGGGACCAACCGCGCGCGGACCGCGACCGGCGAGCTCATCTGGGTCCGGCCATGCACCATCGTGGTCGCTGACCCCGGCCGTTCGCTCGGGTTCGTCGTCGGAGACCGTTATGACGGCAGCCCGGCGACCCACTGGCTGTATGAGCTCGCCTCGGCAACTCCCGGCACC
>JAVEDG010000068.1 GCA_030841245.1 Actinomycetota bacterium | reverse complement strand
TCTCGCAGGTAGGCCAGCGACGAGTAGCCGGTGCCGAAGTCGTCGACTGCGACTCGGATGCCCAGCCTGCGCAGGTCACCGAGGATCGCGCGAGCCCGTTCCCGGTCCCCCATCAGGAAGTCCTCGGTGATCTCCAGCTCCAGGGCATCGGCGGGGAGGCCGCGGTCGCGCAGCGCCGCCCAGACCCGCTGCGGCAGGTCGGCGTCCACCAGCGAGGACGCGGACAGGTTGACGGCCACGTTGAGGTTGCGACCGGCCCGGCGCCATTCGCGTACCTGGTCGAGGGACTGCTCGAGCACAGCGTCAGTGAGGTCGCGCATCAGGCCGGCGTCCTCCACGAGCGGCAGGAACGCGTCCGGGAGCAGCAGCCCGCGGGTGGCGTGCTGCCAGCGCACGAGTGCCTCGACGCCGGTCACCTCGAGGGTCCGGGCGTGCACCTTCGGCTGGTAGTGCACGATCAGCGCACGGCTGAAGATCGCCGTCCGCAGCTCCTCGAGGTTCCGCAGCCGGTCCTGGCCGTGCAGCGAGTCGGTGGCCGGCGTGTACACGTGGTGGCCGCTCCGGCCCGACTTGGCCTGGTACATCGCGATGTCGGCGCGGCGCAGCAGCGTGGACACCTCGTTGCCCTGCTCGGGGAACAGCGAGATCCCGATGCTGGCGTTGACCCGCACGGTCACGCCGTCCAGGACGAACGGCGGCTCCAGGACGTCGCGGATGGTGTCGGCGAGCCGGGTGGCGTCGGTCGCGGTCGCGTCGTGCAGCAGGATCGCGAACTCGTCCCCGCCCAACCGCGAGAGGACCTCGCTGGTGCCGTGCAGGAGCTTGCGCAACCGCGACGCCACCTGGCGCAGGAGTCCGTCACCGGCGTGGTGACCGAGGCTGTCGTTGACCTCCTTGAAGCGGTCCAGGTCGAGCAGCAGCAGCGCGCCACACACTCCAGGATCGGCGAGGTGCTGCTGCGCGGTGGCGTAGAAGGACCGCCGGTTGCCCAGCCCGGTCAGCTCGTCGGTGCGGGCGAGCTGGTGGCTTCCGGCCAGCGAGCGGGCCTCGCGGAACGTGACGATCAGCCGGCCGAGGGCGGTCACCACGGTGGTGGCGCACAGAGCCACCGCCATGATGTTGAGCGAGTGCTCGTTGTCGTAGACCAGCACACCGAGCGCGCACAAGGTCGCACCGACCGGGAAGCCGAGCCGGACCCAGTCCGGCACCGAGACACCGGTGATGTGCTGTGCCCGGCTGGGTGCGAACCCGATCACCAGAGTCGCGAGGACCCAGACCGCGTCCAGCACGCCGCCGGGCTGGTAGCTGCCGTTGCCGGCGGAGAAAAGGTACTCCGCATCTGCTACCGCGAACAGCACCAGACCACCGAAGAGCAGCCAGAGGCTGACCGGGGGACGCCAGTTGAAGAGTGCGACGACCGCGGTCACCACGAGCAGCAGCAGCACGTCGAGCAGCGGGTAGGCGAGCGTGGTCACGACCGCGGCCTTGCTCCCACCCGTGACGGCCAGGATCGGGTCGAAGACCGACGCCGCGATCCCGGCCACGGCCAGGCCGCCCACGACGCCGTCGAGCCAGAGGCTCAGCGGCGCGTTCTCGGCGATCTCCCGCACGATGAGCAGCAGCGCGACGAAGGCACAGGGGTAGAAGGCGAGCCAGAGTCCGTCGGCCATCGAGGGGAACGGCTCGGGGTCCTGCACGCGGATGAAGATCGTCCAGTAGATGTTCCCCGCGCCGTACAGCGCGAGACCGAAGCTGAGCACGTTCCAGCTGTTGCGGTACGACGTGGCGGTTCGCGCGCGAAGGAAGCAGACCAGAGCGCTGAGCTCGTAGGCGATGTTGTTCAGGAACCCGTCGAGGAACAGGTTGTAGCCCGGATGCGACCTGACCCCGGGCAGCGTGGAAGTCACGAAGACGCCGAAGACCAACATCACGAAGGCGTAGAGAAGCCCCCGCACCGACGGCCTGAGCCCGGCGCTAAGCCCCCGTCGCCTTACTGCGACGTCGCTCGGCACGACGGTCCCTCCCTCTGCACCGACAGGTGCGCACCTCTTTATCGGGCAGGCATGAAACTCCCTTGACCAAAGACCCCCACCCCCACCCGTACGGCGCCGTCCGGATGGCCCATAGGACCTGGTCAATCGGATGATCCCGGCTGCGACATCGCGGTCAAGACCGGACATTCGACCCGGGCCGCGGCCCGTCTTTGACTCAGCCGGTCCCCGGCTGCAGAGCTGCGCGGAGCCGCTCGACGAACGGTCGCTGGCCGGCTACCAGCTTGGCCGTCGCGGTGTCGAGGTCGAACCAGCCGGTGCGGTCGATCTCGGGGAAGTGCTGCTCGCGGCCGGAGCCCGGCGGCCACTCCATGGTGAAGGTGTTGCTCGTCGTGGTGGCGGGGTCAAGATCTCCGGGCACCGCCCAGACGGTGACCAACTTGCCGTTGCGCTGCGTCGCCTCCCCCAGCGCCAGAAGCGGGCCCGCCGGTGGCGCCGTTCCGGTCTCCTCCTCGAACTCGCGCCGCGCCACCTGCAGCGGTTCCTCGTCCTCGCCGTGCTCGCCCTTGGGGATCGACCAGGCTCCGTCGTCCTTGCGCGCCCAGAACGGGCCGCCCATGTGGCCGAGCAGCACCTCGGTACCGGCCACGCCGGTGCGGTAGAGCAGGATCCCCGCGCTGCGCACTGCCATCGGGTGAGCATGACATCGCAGAGGGCTGCACCTGCGCGGACTTCGGGCGGCAGGGTGGTCGCGGACTGACCGGTTCCTCCGGCAACGCCGTGAGTCGCGACGTACGGGCGCGTCCCCGGTGTTCGCTCACGGATGAATCTGCCACGCCGATGGCCGGGAACAGCCGCCGGTCCACCCCGGTTGGCCCTCTCAACACGGGGTTCCCGGCACGTGCGAGCGATGAGAGAACCAGGGTCGGACTGTCGGTGGCTGA
>JAVEDG010000439.1 GCA_030841245.1 Actinomycetota bacterium | reverse complement strand
CCGGCAGTCATCCCGAGCGGGTCAGCTCGCTGGCGCTGTTGATGACCAGTTCGGGCAAGCCGTTGTCGGCGCTGCCCCGTTGGCGGGTGATCAAGCTGGCATTCGATCCCCCTGCCAAGGACGCTCCGACGGAGGACAAACTCGCGTTCGAGGTCCGCAACATCGCAGTGATCAACGGCCCCAACTTCCTTCCGTCGGACGACCAGTTGCGCCACCGAGTCGAGGAACTGACCGCGCGCAGCGACTACCCGCAAGGCGGCCTCCGACAGTTCGACGCGATCCTTGGCACCGGCAGCCTCCTGCGGTTCACCCGGTCGATCACTGCACCGACTTTGGTGATCCACGGCTCCGAGGATCCACTGGTGCGAATCCGCAACGGCCGCAACCTCGCCCGCGTCATCCGAGGCGCGCGCTTCGTCGTCGTGGACGGCATGGGCCACGACCTGCCCGTGCAGGTGTGGCGACCGGTGGTCGGTGCGCTCACCGAGAACTTCGCTGCCGGCCCCCAGGGCTAGCCAGGCGCCGCAATCTCGGGCAACTGTGCCCATGAAACTTGATATGAACGGTGACATCGCCGCTGGATCACTGACCTGACGGTAGCCCGCTCGGCCGACACGCTCCTCCGAGCCGAACTGATCGCGATCGACCCTGATCGAATAGTCACCTTGCGGTTACTTGGTAGTTTGCTGTATTTGCTCTAGACTGCACAAAACCTACATAACCCGGGGGGGTTCAGATGGGGCACATCGCGCGCATCGCGGTAGGTATTCCGCTGCTCGGAGCATCGCTGGCACTGGGCAGCGCAGGGGTGGCCAACGCGACGCCGTCCGTGGTGGGAATGACCTACGACAAGGCAGTCGAAGGATGCCCGTGATTGTCGGGCCGGACGACGACGCTCGCGTCATGTACGCCGACCATCGTCTGCGCGGTGGAGGTCGCGCCGACCCCGCTGCATCAGGACCACTGAACGCGGTAGATGCACGCCTGGAGGCAGCGCTTTGTCGTATGCCCCTTGATGAGCTGAACCAACTGCGAGACACCTTGTTCGAACGGCATCGCACGGGGCTGCCGGCGATTGAGCAGATCGCGAAAGCCCTTGAGCTCCAAGACGTCGACGTGGCTGCCTGGTTTCGCTTCCGCGAGTCTGACGAAGAAGCAGTCAAGTCGATGATGCTCCTCGGGGCAATCGCGGTGGCGATTGCCTGGATGACATATCGAGGTCGGCCAGCTCCGGCCGGGAGGCTTCAGGACGCGATCGCGCGGATATGCGAGGACCACCTTTACATGCTGCCCATACCTCGCAGCGGCCCCTGTTTCTGCGGCAGCGGTATTCGATTCCGAACGTGCCACGGCAAGATACCGCGGGCTACGCCCGCCGTCTTACAAATAGACACGACTCCGTTCCCACCGCTGGTCTAGCGCCGTTTCAGTGACCCGACGGCCTTTCCGCGACTCCCGCCGCGGCCGTCCAGCTCGACACAACTGTTCTTCGGGGGAGGCGGATGGCGATGTCCCAATCGCCACAATGGATAGCCACGGCCCGCCTGTTGCGACGCACGGGATTCGGCGCCACTTCGAGTGGGCATCTAACGAAGGTGCATTTCGGCGCGGCGGATTCCAGGGACCCCCGATTAACCCAGCACGCGGGCCAGGGCATGGTCGACGACGGCGTCGAGGTCGTTTCCGAGGTTGCCCGCCAGCCACTGCTGGGCGAGCTCGGCCATCGCGCCGGTGTACATCGCCGCGCCGACCAGCGCAGAGATCGGATCGGCACCAGGGTGTAGCCGGCCGTCCTCGGCCACCACCGCATCGAGCAACAGGTCCTGGGTGACCAATCGCCGCTTGGCGAGCACGGGGTTGGCACGCGCATCGGTGAACAACACCCGCCCGCGGCGTGGATCGGCGGAGCTGAATCCGAGCACGGCGGCCATGCCGGCGCGGGCCCTGGCGCGCGGCGTGTCGTCCGCAGCGTCCATCGCCAAGGCGACGGCCTCGCCCAACTGGCGGCTGACGTCGTCGTACACCGCCCCGAGGAGTTCGTCGGTATCGGGGAAGCTCTCGTAGAAGTAGCGGGTGTTCAGCCCGCACGCACGGCACACCGACCGCACCGACACCGCGGCCTCACCGCCATCGCCGAACAGCGTGAAGGCCGCGCCGACCAGCAGGTCGCGTCGTTCGGCACGACGGTCGGTGAGCGGCACCCCCGCCCACCTGGTCGGTGTGGACATCAAGAAAGCGTACGTCCAATCACGAAGGTCTGGTCACAGGTGTAGCCAAAGTAGTAAAGTGGCAACGGACGTAGTCAAACCGACGGAGGACCGACGTGTTCATGCCGCACCAGATCGTCGAGCAGCAAGTACAGAGTCGGCTGTACGACCAGCTGTACAAAAACGTCCGGCGGAACTACTTCCGCGGCATCGAGTTCGCCGGGCCCGCAGGCGATCCCGGCTGGTTCGGACCCGGCAGCGCGGTGTGGCACGTGCACTCGCACATGGAGGCGCTGGTGTTCGGGCTGCAGTGCGCCGCCTACATGGAACGACTCGACCCGTCGATCTACTGGATGGGCATGCACCACTCGCGGCTCGTCGAGCGCGACGAGAATGGCACCGCCACCACGCGCATCGACCCCAAG
>JAVEDG010000056.1 GCA_030841245.1 Actinomycetota bacterium | reverse complement strand
ACGCAGGCGGCGGGCTCGTCGGACGGTACGTCGTGACGTCGAACTGGACGGCGCTCGGCTACCTCGTCGCTGCGGCCTGCTTCATCCTCGCGCTCAAGGGACTGTCCGGGCCGAAGACCGCCAGGCCCGGCAACCTGATCGGGGCCGGCGGTGCCGTGCTCGCCGTCATCGTCGTCTTCGCCGCGGAGGACCTCGACCACCTGGCGCTGATCCTGGTGACGATGGCGGTCGGAACAGTGCTCGGTGTCGTCTCGGCGCGCCGGGTCGCGATGACCCAGATGCCGCAGCTGGTCGCGCTGTTCAACGGCGTCGGCGGCGCAGCGGCCGCCCTGGTGGCCGCCCTGGAGCTTGCTGACGTCTCAGTGGCAGCGGACGCCACGGCCACGACGTACATCGCGGCCGCGGCCGGGGCGTTCACGGTGCTCGTCGGCGGCGTCTCGTTCGCCGGGTCGTGCATCACGTTCGCCAAGCTGCAGGAGCTGATGACGGGGCGGCCCGTCCTGTTCCCCGGCGGACCCTACGTGTTCGGCGGCAGCATCCTGGTGGCGCTGGTGCTCGCCGTCGGCGTCGTCGTCGACGCACAGGACAGCATCGTGTCGCCGTGGCTGCTCGGCCTGCTGGGCCTGGTGGCGCTGGGCTGCGGCGTGCTCTTCGTGCTGCCGGTCGGCGGCGCCGACGTACCCATCGTCATCTCGCTGCTCAACGCGTTCACCGGCCTCACCGTCGCGGCGAGCGGCTACGTGCTGAGCAACACGCTGCTGCTCATCGCCGGGACGCTGGTGGGGGCGTCCGGCACCATCCTCACCCGGATGATGGCCGCGGCCATGGGCCGCTCGGTCGTCAGCATCCTGTTCGGCGCGTTCACCGGGGGCTCGACCGCCGGGTCGACCGAGGTCAGCGAGCGCCCGGTCCGCTCGGCCGGAGCGGAGGACATCGCGATCCTGCTCGGCTACGCCCGCAAGGTGGTCATCGTGCCGGGTTACGGCCTGGCGGTGGCGCAGGCACAGCACACCATCCACGAGCTGGTCGAGGTGCTGCAGGCCAAGGGCGTGCACGTCATCTATGGCATCCATCCGGTGGCGGGACGGATGCCCGGGCACATGAACGTCCTGCTGGCCGAGGCGCACGTCCCCTACGACCAGCTCAAGGAGATGGACGAGGCCAACTCGGAGCTTGGCTCCGCGGACGTCGCCCTAGTAGTCGGGGCGAACGACGTGGTCAACCCGGCCGCGAAGACCAGCCCGGGTAGCCCGATCTACGGAATGCCGATCCTCGACGTGGACGAGGCCAACGCGGTCGTCTTCCTCAAGCGTTCGATGCGGCCGGGGTTCGCCGGCATCGAGAACGAGTTGCTCTACGACCCCAAGACGACGCTGCTCTTCGGGGACGCGAAGGACTCGTTGACCAAGGTGCTGGCCGCGCTCAAGACCGTGTGAGTGACATCACCGTTCGTAACCGCTGGGAGCCGGGCATCGTTGACCGGTAAGGAACCCGCACGAGGGGACACCTCAGATGCCCGACCAGCGCCGACACCAGTCGCCCAGGCCCACCGACCCGCCAGAGGCTCCGGAAGAGGCCCGTGAGTCCCAGCAGCGCAACGTCGCGCTGGTGCTCGCCGTCCTGGCGGTCGTGGTGGTGCTCCTGCTGCTGGCGATCGCGAGCGGCGCCACCAGCGCCTTCGGCCCGTGACGCAGCCAGCTGGCCGGCTGTCGCCCGGATCGGTCGCTCCGATCAACGGCCCGATGGCTCAGCGCCGCCAGATCTGCTGGACGCCGGGCTGCGGCGCGCGCGGGCCGAACAGCAGCTCGCAGATGTCGAGGTAGAGGGCGTCCGGGTGGGGGAGGTGCCGGATCCGGCGCAGTGCCTGGTCGTTCCCGGCCGACTCGATGACGATCTGGCCGTACCCGAGCAGCCGTCCCACCGGCGGCCGCGAATAGCTCATGTCGGTCACCTTGATCAGCGGCATCATGGCCACCCGCCGGGTGATGATCCCCGAGCGCAACAACAGGCGTCGGTCGGTGACGACGAACCACTCCTCGCGCCACTGCAGCAGCCGCCAGACCAGGCGGGCCGTTAACAACACCCATCCCACGAGCAGCACGGTCCGGGCGAACGGGAGACGCGCCGGCAGCACCTCATCGAGCGCGAACAGGGCGACGGTCGCGGCGATGACCAGCATGACCGGTGGTCCTAAGCGGGCCCAGTGCCGGCGTACGGCGATCACCCGGCGCTCGCTCGGCAGGAGGTATCGGTCGATGCCGCGGAACCCGATGGGGTCGGCGGGCATCACGGCCTCTCAGGCCAAAGCGTCGAAGAACTGGGCGAGAGATTGCCCCCCGGTGGAGATCGCGCCGAACGTCGCACGCGCCATGTCGGCTGCCCTGTGGGGCGTCGCCAGCACGGTGTAGACGATGAAGGCGATGAGCAGCCACCCCAACGCGCGCTTGATCGTCCCAGCCATGTCGCTGGCCCTTCCGGTCCGGAGACTCGAACCAGGGCCATAATGCCCAAAGCGGCCTCGAATGTCAGGTCGGCGCGCCGTACGTCCCCTCGGCGCGGCGCGCCGTACTTCCGCTAGGCGCTGCTCCTCGAGCTGCGGCTCAGACCACGCCGTAGAGGCGGTCGCCGGCGTCTCCGAGGCCCGGCACGATGTAGCCGTGCTCGTTGAGCCGCTCGTCGAGCCCGGCGGTCACGACCGTCACGGGGACCGGCCCGGCGCCGAACGCCTGCTCCATCGCGGCGATGCCCTCGGGCGCGGCCAGCAGGGCGATCGCGGTGATGTCCGTGGCCCCGCGCTGGATCAGGAAGTTCATCGCGGCGATCAGCGTCCCGCCGGTGGCGAGCATCGGGTCGAGCACGTAGCACTGCCTCCCCGAGAGGTCGTCGGGCAGCCGAGTGGCGTACGTCGAGGCCTGCAGGGTCTGCTCGTCGCGGATCATCCCGAGGAACCCGACCTCCGCGGTCGGCAGCAGCCGGACCATCCCGTCGAGCATGCCAAGCCCGGCCCGCAGGATCGGGACGACCAGCGGCTTGGGCGACGCCAGGCGGATCCCCGTCGTGGGTGCGACTGGCGTCGTGATCCTCGTCGGCTCGGTGCGCACGTCGCGGGTCGCCTCGTATGCCAGCAGCGTCACCAGCTCGTCCGCCAGGCGACGGAACGTGGGCGAATCGGTGTTCTCGTCCCGAAGTGCGGTCAGCTTGTGAGCGACCAACGGGTGGTCGGCGACATGGGTGCGCATGGCGGACAACCTAGCCGCCGGGTCGGGCCGGCCGGGGGCCACAGCCACCCCTGCCGCTGCACCCGAATCTCTGCCACGATGCGAGCGACGTACACGCGTGCAGCGAGGAGGGCACGATGCCGGAGGGCACCGCGGTCGACTTCGCCGTCGTCGCGTTCCGGGAGGACGGACACTGGCAGGTCTCGTCGCTGCCGCCCCGCGCGGCCGAGGACCTGCACTCCTTCACGCATGCCCTGCGCCAGCAGCCGAGTGAGGGCGTCGCGATCGGGCTCTGTGTCTTCGACGACGACTTCTTCCTGGCCGTGCGCCCGCGTGGAGACGAGATCAGGCTCCTGGTCTCCGACGCGACGGCTGCGGCGGACTGGTCGGTCGCTGCGCAGGCGCTCGAGATGGTGGACGAGCCGGTCCCCGATGCGGCGGACGACGAGCAGGTCCGGCCTGGTGGGGACCTGGCGATCTTCGCCGACCTCGGCATGAGCGCGATGGAGCTCAGCGCGGTGTGCGGGGAC
Source organism: Actinomycetota bacterium (assembly GCA_030841245.1). GTDB lineage: Bacteria > Actinomycetota > Actinomycetes > JACCUZ01 > JACCUZ01 > JAVEDG01. Next base: position 10,907 of record JAVEDG010000056.1, on the reverse strand, counting down.
CTGGAGCTGTACCCCGACGAGATGTTGGGGCAGATCGCAGCCCGGATCGGGTTCGGGCCGCAGTTCGAACGGGCAGTCGAGACCGACGCCGAGTAAGCCGTCACGGACCGGAAGCTTCTGGAGTCGACGTGTCCTACTTCACCGCCGTACTGGCTCGCGACCGTGACAAGTGGCGCGCCCACGACGTCGAGGCTGACCGGTTCGCCGACCTGGCGGAGCTGACCGACGAGATGCGGCTGATCGAGAACGACGAGGAGCCCGTGCTCGTCCTCGTCGAGCGCGAGGACGCCTGGTGGGCGGTGGTGCGAGTCGACGGTGACGAGGACCCGCGGGTCTTCGTGTCCGACGTGGCGGGTGCCCGGCACAGCCCCTACGCGACGCTGCTCGAGCCGGCCGGCGATGAGGGGGACGAGGACGCGGCGGAGGGATCCTGCGGAGGGGACTTCGACGTGCTCGCCGACCTCGGCACCTCGCCGGAGCGGCTGCGCGAGATGTGCGAGGAGTCGCTGATCCCGATGGACGCCCTGGCATCGGTGGCCGAGGGTGCCGGGTTCGCGGAGCTGCTGGACTCGCTGCGCTGAGGCCGGGTTCGCAGCGCGCGGGCCCTACGCTGCCGGGGTGCCCGCGCCGTACGACGAGTGGATGCGCCTCGCCCTGGCCGAGGCGCGCCTGGCGCTGGCGACCGGCGACGTGCCCGTCGGTGCCGTCGTCGTGGCCGCGGACGGCGCGGTGCTGGGGCGGGGTCACAACGCACGGGAGGCCAGGTCGGACCCCACAGCTCATGCGGAGGTCGTCGCGATCCGCGAGGCTGCTGCCGGCCGGGGCGACTGGCGGCTCACCGGCACCAGCCTTGTCGTCACCCTCGAGCCGTGCACGATGTGCGCTGGTGCGACCGTGCTCTCCCGCGTCGACCGACTGGTCTACGGGGCGGTGGACGAGAAGGCCGGGGCGGTGGGCTCGCTGTGGGACGTCGTCCGCGACGGCCGGCTCAACCACCGACTCGAAGTGGTCGGCGGGGTGCTGGCCGAGGACTGCGCCGAGCTGTTGCGCGACTTCTTTCGCGACCGCAGGCGTCCGCGGTGACCGGAGCGCCGACCCACCGACCCCGACCCGCGCCGTATCCGATCCGGTAATCTGCTGGGCGGTGGCGTGTCCGAGCGGCCGAAGGAGCACGCCTCGAAAGCGTGTGAGGGGGCAACTCCTCCGTGGGTTCAAATCCCACCGCCACCGCCAAACGCCAGCTCAGGACCGGTCGCGCGAGTTGTCGTCGTCGTGCACGCCGCCCTCGAGCGGGGGAGGTTCCTTGTCGCTGCGCTTGCGCAGCAGGCCGACCCCCGGGAGCCCGGTGACGACACGACGCAGGTCCTCGACGATCTCGAGGATCTCGTGCAGGTCGGGGCCGACGCGGTCCAGCTGACGCATCATCGGCAACACGTCGTTCTCGAGGTGGTCGAGCACGACCGGCATCCGGTCGATCAGCCCGATCGCGGCGGTGACCTCGTCGGGGTCGATCGAGTCGGCGAAGCGTTGGGCAGCGGGAGCCAGCGCCCGCAGTGGCTTCTCCCAGGCCGAGAGCTGGGCGTCCGTCCGGTCCACCAGTCCCATCGCGCCCTCGACTGCTCGACCGGCGTCGCGCAAGGTGATCTCCGCGACATCGAGCACAGCCGCCGTACGGCGCAGCGTCACCTCCGCCGCGTCGACCGCCGAGCCGGCTCGTACCACCAGCACCTCTGCCTGAGCGGCAACCACTTCAGTCAGGTCGACCGCGATGTCCATCCGGTCGAGCAGAGCCTCCACGCGGGTCATGGCAACGGTGGCGCGCGGCACGAGGTCGATCGCCGCGGTGATCGCCTCCTGCACGGCGGAGGCTGCGCCGAGAGCGTTGTCGAGCACGGCGCCGGGGCCGGGGATGGGCAGTCGCATGCGAGCATCCTTCCCTGCCAACACCCGGTAACGCGCGCCGACGAGCTAGGGCCTCTCCCGACCGGGCGATCCTCAGCAGCCGGAGGGTCTGGGCGTCGGCGTTGGCCGTAGCGCGGCGGCGGCCTGGCTGGGAGTCACGAGTCTGCGGAACGCGGCACCGATCACCAGGTCCACTGTGGCGTTCTTACGACGGTCGGGGACGGCCACCACGCTGCTCAGCTGCGCAGCGACTGTGCGCGCGGCGCCGGCGTCACTCGCGCTGGAGCGGACCTCCGCCACGCCCGTCACGCGGCGGTTCAACGGGTCGTTGTCGACCCGTCCGATGCGGAAGTGCCGGCGGCGCATCAGGTCGGCCACATGCGCGGCCAGGCCACGGCGCTGGGTGGCGTTGTAGATGTTGACCCGGATCGCGTGGGCGGCGACCAGGCTCGGGATGGGCGCCGGCGCCGGACACGAGTGCTTCGGGGTCGGCGCCGCCTCGGACTCGTTGCGCCCGGCGTACCACCAGGAGCCGGCCGCGAGACCGGCCACCACTAGCAGCGAGATCACCACGACGACGACCCGGCGACCGGTGCGGCTGCGGGGTCCCCTGGCCCTGCGGCCGCCCACACCCGGTGGCGTGAACATGCTCATGCCCCGACCCTCCACATGTCACGTCAGCCTGGCACGGCCGGAGCGTAGTGCCGACGCCGCGCCCGGAACGCGGCGACACGTCAGCGTCTACCGGTGCCCATCGTTGCGGCCAGGTCGAGCACCCGCGCGTGCAGGACCTGCCGCTGCTGGAGCGCGGCACGCAGCGCCCGGTGCAGCCCGTCCTCGAGGTAGAGGTCGCCCTGCCATTCGACGACGTGGGCGAACAGGTCGCCGTAGAACGTCGAGTCCTCGTCGAGCAGGTTTCCGAGGTCGAGCGTGCGCTTGGTGGTGACGAGCTGGTCCAGCCGAACCTGAGTGGGCGGCACGTCGCCCCACTCGCCCTGGCTGAGGTTGTGGTCCGGATAGGGCCTGGAGTCCCCGATGGCCTTGAAGATCACGCTCCCCAGGGTAGGCGGGTGCCTAGTGGCAGGCCCAGCCGCGGCCGTGCGCGGTTACCGGTCGACGAGATGGGGCGGACCGATCCGAGCACGCACCCCGTCGGAGTAGTGCACCAGTGGCGACCCGCTCGGCGCGGGCAGCCCGGCGGCGAGCAGCAGCCCGTCGTCGACCCGCCTCAGCTCGGCGCGACGCAGCGGCCAGGGCTGGTGATGGGCCTCGGCGTAGCGCAGCCGGTTCGCACCGTGGCTGAACAGCCGCCAGCGTGCGGTGAGGAAGACGTCGCGGTCGTCGAGCTCGCCGTCGTCGTACGCCGGGCCGGTCGCCACCTCGACAAGGCTCGAGGCACCGGCGCCCGGCCACCGGCGTACGCACTCGTAACGCAGCAGGTCACCGTCGCTGCACAGGCTCATGGTCGACCAGAAGTAGGGCAACCGGTAGCTCACCCGCGCAGTGACGACAGCGGCGAGACCGGCGGCGTCCAGCGACAGGAACCACAGTCCCGGTCGGCCGGACCGGTCGCGCACGTAGGTGCGCACGTTCGTCTCGAGGAACTGGCCGAACCAGGGGATGGAGTCGATCCCCGCCGGGCCGACGGTCATGCGGAACGGCACCAGTCCCACCCAGGCCCGGCCGTCGAAAGGGTCGACCTGGAGACCTTGCGGCAGCAGTCGGTGGACGACGTCGACTGGATACGACCAGTGCAGGAAGGTCAGCGTCTCCCAGCGCTGGGTCATCACCGGCCACCGGACGTTCACGGTCGGGGCGGCGGAACGGGTCGGCACCGGACCAGCATCGCAGCGGGCCACCGAGCCGCAATTTGGGGGAGCGGAGGACGCGGGATTCGAACCCGCGAGGGGTTGCCCCCAACACGCTTTCCAAGCGTGCGCCCTAGGCCACTAGGCGAGTCCTCCGCGGGCGAGGATACCGGAGCCCGCCACTGCTCCGACCAGAACGATCCGACCGTCACAGCGGTCCTGACCAGCGGGGCCGGTGTCGGGCGGGCGGCCGGTACAGTGGGTGGTCGACCCCTCGTGCGGCGTCATCCCGCTGAACTCCCCCAGGGCCGGAAGGCAGCAAGGGTAGGTGGGCCCTGGCGGGTGTGCGGGGGGTCCTTGCTGTCCTGCACAGGGTCCGGACGGGCCGTCCGCGGTGTCGTCGTACGGCGTTAGGGTGCGTGAGTGCCGCAAGCGCTGTATCGCCGCTACCGTCCCGAGACCTTCGCGGACGTGATCGGCCAGGACCACGTGACCGAGCCGCTGCAACAGGCGCTACGCCACGACCGGATCCATCACGCCTACCTGTTCAGCGGCCCCCGCGGCTGCGGCAAGACCACCAGCGCGCGGATCCTGGCGCGCTGCCTCAACTGCGAGCAGGGCCCGACGCCCACACCGTGCGGCGTCTGCGACTCGTGTCAGGCGCTGGCCCGAAACGGCGCGGGCAGTCTCGACGTCATCGAGATCGACGCGGCCAGCCACGGCGGCGTCGACGACGCCCGCGAGCTGCGCGAGCGGGCCTTCTACGCACCGGCGTCGTCGCGGTTCAAGGTCTACATCATCGACGAGGCCCACATGGTCTCGCGCGAAGGCTTCAACGCACTGCTCAAGCTGGTCGAGGAGCCGCCCGAGCACGTCAAGTTCGTGTTCGCGACCACCGAGCCGGACAAGGTCATCGCGACCATCCGGTCGCGGACACATCACTACCCGTTCCGGCTGGTCCCTCCCGGCGAGCTCTCGACGTACCTCGCCAAGGTCTGCGAGCAGGAAGGGGTCACGGTCGAGACGGGCGTGCTGTCTCTTGTCGTGCGCGCCGGGCGCGGCTCGGTCCGCGACTCGATGAGCGTCCTCGACCAGCTCGTCGCGGGAGCGGCTGAGGACGGTCTCAGCTACTCCGGCGCCATCGCGCTGCTCGGCTACACCGACGCGACGCTGCTCGACGACACGATCGAGGCGTTCGCAGCGGGCGACGGCGCCGCGGCGTTCCAGATCGTCGACCGGGTGCTCGAGGGCGGCCACGACCCGCGCCGCTTCGCCGAGGACCTGCTCGAGCGGCTGCGCGACCTGATCATCATCGACGCCGTGCCCGACGCGGCGGGCAACATCCTGGGCGAGCACCCGGCTGACGAGCTGGACCGGATGCGCCAGCAGGCCGCCCACATCGGCGCCGCCGAGCTGTCGCGGGCCGCGGACATCGTCAACACCGGGCTCACCGAGATGCGCGGGGCCACCGCGCCCCGGCTGCAGCTCGAGCTGATCTGCGCGCGGGTCCTGCTGCCGGCGGCCGAGCACGGCGCGCGCGGACTGGCAGCGCGCCTGGACCGGGTCGAGCGGCGGATGTCGATCACCGGTACGACGGGGCCGGCTGCGTCACCGGCGGCGACGGACCCACAGGCAGCTGCATCGAGCACCCCCGCACCCGCTCCGGCGACCGGGGCGCGAGGAGCGGGACCGGGCTCGCCGGAGCAGCCGCCACGACCGGCGCCGTCCTCAGCAGCGGCCGAGCTGTCCGCGCCGGCTCCCCAGACGTCGCGACCCGCCGTGGCCGCCCCGGAGGGCCAGGCGGAGCCCGCCCCCACCACTGTCCCGGCGGAGGCCGCAGCCGCCGAGTCGAGCGCAGCGGCGGCAGCCGTCGAGTCGAGCGCCGCGGCGTCGGCCGGCCCAGACGGGCCCGCGCCGGTCGGCGACGACACCACGCTGGACCTGACCACGGTCCGGCGGATGTGGCCCGACGTGCTCGAGGCCGTGAAGGGGATGCGCCGCTTCACCTGGACCCTGCTCAGCCACAACGCGCAGGTGGCCGCGGTCGGCGGTGGCCGCCTGACCCTGACGATGGTCAACGCGGGGGCGCGGGACAGCTTCACCGGCGGCGGCAGCGACGAGATCCTGCGGGAGGCCCTGATCCAGGTGCTCGGGGTCGACTGGAAGGTCGAGGCCATCATCGACCCGTCGACCACACCGTCGGGCGCGTCGGCGCCACCAGCCGCCGCCCCGGCGGGGCGGACGGCCGCACGAGGATCGGCAGCGAGCGCAGCCGCGGCAGGACGGGCCGCCGGCGAGCCCTCGCCGGGCCTGGCCGACGACGCGCGAACCGGCCCCTCCCCGGCCGAGGACGACGCCGCTCCCTCCGCGGACGACCCGGACGCCGACGACACCGCGGTCACCCACCAGGACCTGCTGGCCCGCGAGCTCGGCGCCAAGGTGATCGGCGAGTACGACAGCCACTGAGCCCGGGCCCGAAACTCACCCGCCGGGGCCACGGCCTGAGCAGGATGCCCGTAGGCTCGGCGGGTCAGGACCCGTGCAGCGGAAGGACCCGGTTGATGCCAGGCCAGCCCGACATGTCGGCCCTGCTCCAGCAGGCCCAGCAGATGCAGCAGCAGCTGATGCAGGCTCAGGACGAGCTGGCCGACGCCCGGGTCGAGGGCACGTCCGGCGGGGGCCTGGTGCGGGTCACCGCCACCGGGACCGGCGAGGTGGTCGACGTCGCGATCGAGCCCGAGGCGGTGGACCCCGGCGACACCCAGTCCCTCGCCGACCTGGTGCTCGCCGCCATCCGCGACGCTGCTCGCGCCGCGGCCGAGCTGCAGTCCCGGGCCATGGGGCCGCTGGCCGGCGGGATCGGCGGGCTGGGTGACCTCGGGCTGGGTGACCTCGGTGACCTCGGCGCGCTCGGCAACCTCGGCGGCGGGGGCGGCCCGGCGCTGCCCGGCCGGTAGGTACTGCCGTGTACGAAGGCGTGGTCCAGGACCTCATCGACGAGCTCGGCCGGTTGCCGGGCGTCGGGCCCAAGGGCGCGCAGCGGATCGCCTTCCACCTGCTGGCCGCGGACCCCACCGACGTACGCCGGCTCGTGCTGGCACTGACCGAGGTGAAGGAAAAGGTCCGCTTCTGCAAGATCTGCGGCAACGTCGCCGAGGACGAGCTCTGCCGCATCTGCCGCGACCCCCGTCGTGACGTCGCGGTCATCTGCGTGGTCGAGGAGTCCAAGGACGTCGTGGCGATCGAGAAGACCCGCGAGTACCGCGGTCGCTACCACGTGCTGGGCGGGGCCATCAGCCCGATCGAAGGCATCGGCCCGGACGACCTAAGGGTCAAGGAGCTGATGACCCGCCTCGCCGACGGGGAGATCACCGAGCTCATCCTGGCCACCGACCCCAACCTCGAGGGCGAGGCGACGGCCACCTACCTCGCCCGACTGGTCAAGCCGATGGGGCTTCGGGTGACCAGGCTTGCGTCCGGCCTGCCGGTCGGCGGGGACCTGGAGTACGCCGACGAGGTCACGCTCGGACGTGCGTTCGAAGGACGACGGCTGCTCGATGTGTGACGACACGGAGGGGACCACATGACCGACGACCTGAGCGACTTCACGATCGAGATTGCCGACCAGGTGGAGAGCTTCGTCGTTGCCGTGCGCGAGATCGCGGCCGGCGAGGACCCCGACTACGCCATCTCGTTGCTCCTGCTGGAGGTATCGCAGCTGTTGCTGGCCGGCGGGCGCCTCGGCGCCATCTCGGACGTGGTGCCGCGCGAGCGCTTCGAGCCCGACGCGGGCTTCGACCCGGACCTCGAAGGCCTGCGTACGTCGCTTGCCAACCTGCTCGAGCCGATCGACGAGCACACCACGTTGTTCGACGCCTACGCCAGCGAGCCCGAGGTCTACACGAGCCGGCTCTCCGATGACATCGCCGACGTGATGTCCGACCTGCTGCACGGGTTGCAGCACTACCGCGCGGGCCACACCGACGAGGCCCTGTGGTGGTGGCAGTTCTCCTACCTGTCCAACTGGGGGTCGACGGCGAGCTCGGTGCTGCGTGCCCTGCACTCGGTGGTGTCGCACGTGCGGCTCGACTCGCTCGACGACGAGGACGCGGTCATCGAGGACCGGCTGCTCGCGCAGACTGCAGCCGAGGCGATCGACCGGCCTTAGCCCCATCAGCCGGGAGGACCGCGCCCTCCTTCATGGCCGCCCGAATTCGGGGCCGCGCTACTTCAGCCCCGGCAACGGGGTCGGCTTGAGGGGGGCGATGAACAGACGTGTCTTCGGCGTGCCGTGGACCGTCAGCAGCACGAGCCGGCCCGAGGGCAGCTGAACGCTGCGCAGCACCCCGCTCGCGGCGAGACAGTAGACCCCGCCGTCGACCCGCTTGCCCGAGACGTGGAAGCAGGAGGCCGCCGGCAACCCGCGAGCGGACGCCACGCTGCCCCGGTTCGTGACCCGGACGCCGTGTCGGGCCGCGAACGCACGCAGGTCGGCGGTGAACAGGCGCTGGATCGACGGGTTGAACAGCGGCGGCGGATTGTCCCCCGGCCTGGCGACCAGCAGACACAGCCGGTGGCCGGGCTGCAGCCGGCAGGAGACCAGGCCGCGGGGGGCCGTCAGGAAGACCGAACGAGCGTCGCCCCGCGCGATGCCGACCCGGAATCGGTCCCCGCGCCGGTAGACCTGCACCTTCGCCCCGGCCCCGGCCTTGGTGGCCAGCCGGTAGGTGGCCGTGAAGCTCGCCGTCACACCCTTGGCCGCAAGTGCGGCAAGCCGTGCACCCGGGGGGGTGGGCGTCGGGCTCGGGGTGGGGCTCATCGTAACGGCGGAGGTCTTCGGGCTGGGCGTCGGCTGGGTCTTCGCGTCGCCGGAGGAGCCCGAGGAGCACGCCCCCAACGCGAGCAGCGCGACGAGTCCGACTGCAGACGCGACGAAGGAACGGCAGGCCACCACGTCGAGTCAGGCTACGCGAACACCCCGCGCCAGCCGGTATCTCGACGTCCCGCGTCGCCGGACGGTCCCGTGCAGCGGGACGCGCACCCTCACCCGAACGCCGCTTTCGTAGACTGAGGGCCCGAGCCGCCGCCGTCGTGACCTCCGAGGAGTCCCCTGTGGGCCTGGTCGTGCAGAAGTACGGCGGGTCCTCGGTGGCCGATGCCGAGGGCATCAAGCGGGTGGCCAAGCGCATCGTGGACACCCGGAAGGCCGGCAACGACGTGGTCGTCGTGGTCTCGGCGATGGGCGACACGACCGACGACCTGCGCGACCTGGCGCAGCAGGTCTCCCCGCTGCCGCCGCCTCGGGAGCTCGACATGCTGCTCACGGCAGGCGAGCGGATCTCGATGGCGCTGCTCGCGATGGCCATCGCCAACCTCGGCCACCAGGCCCGCTCGTACACCGGCAGCCAGGCCGGGGTGATCACCGACTCGTCGCACGGCAAGGCCCGCATCATCGACATCACGCCGGGGCGCATCCGTGACGCCCTCGACAAGGGCGCGATCGTCATCGTGGCCGGGTTCCAGGGCGTCTCGCAGGACACGAAGGAGATCACGACGCTCGGCCGCGGTGCCTCGGACACCACGGCGGTGGCGCTCGGGGCGGCGCTGGACGCGACTGTCGTCGAGATCTACACCGACGTCGACGGGGTCTTCTCCGCCGACCCGCGCCTGGTGCCGACGGCCCGGCGGTTGCCCCGCATCTCCTACGAGGAGATGCTCGAGATGGCCGCGTGCGGCGCCAAGGTGCTGCACCTGCGGTGCGTCGAGTACGCGCGGCGCTACCACATCCCGGTCCACGTCCGATCGTCGTTCTCGACGCGCGAGGGGACTTGGGTCACCGATCTACCGCAAGGGGTCGACGACATGGAACAGGCGATCATCTCCGGCGTCGCGCACGACCGCAGCGAGGCCAAGATCACCGTGGTGGGCGTGCCCGACAAGCCGGGCGAGGCCGCCTCGATCTTCGAGGCGATCGCCCTGGCCGAGATCAACATCGACATGATCGTGCAGAACGTCTCCGCCGCGGCGACCGGCCGCACCGACATCTCGTTCACCCTGCCGAGCACCGACGGTCAGGCGGCCATGGCTGCGCTGGCCAAGATCAAGGGCCGGGTCGGGTTCGAGGAGCTGCTCTTCGACGACCAGGTCGGCAAGGTCTCGCTGATCGGCGCCGGCATGCGCTCGCATCCCGGCGTGTCAGCCACGTTCTTCGGCGCGCTGGCCGCAGCCGGCGTCAACATCGAGCTGATCTCGACCTCCGAGATCCGGATCTCGGTGCTGTGCCGGGCCGAGGACGTGCCGCGTGCCGTGTCGGCCGTGCACTCGGCGTTCGACCTGGACACCGTCGAGGTCGAGGCCACCGTCTACGGAGGGACCGGCCGATGACCCGACCGACGCTCGCAGTCGTCGGCGCCACCGGCGCCGTGGGCACGGTCATGCTCGACCTGCTCACGACCCGCGCCGACGTATGGGGCGAGATCAGGCTGGTGGCCTCCGCACGGTCGGCCGGCCGGCACCTCGTCGTACGCGGCGAGGAGCTCGAGGTCCGCGTGCTCGCCGAAGAGTGCTTCGACGGCGTCGACGTCGCGATGTTCGACGTCCCCGACGAGGTGGCCGCGCACTGGGCTCCGGTGGCAGCGGCGCACGGCGCGGTAGCGGTCGACAACTCGGGCACCTTCCGGATGGATCCCGACGTGCCGCTGGTCGTCCCCGAGGTCAACGCCGCGGCGGCTCGCAACCGGCCCAAGGGCATCATCGCCAACCCCAACTGCACGACGCTGTCGATGATCGTGGCGCTCGGCGCGTTGCACGCGGAGTACGGCCTGCGCGAGATCGTGGCCGCGTCCTACCAGGCGGCCAGCGGTGCGGGACAGGCCGGCATCGACACGTTGCGCGAACAGATGGCCAAGGTCGGCGGCTCACCCGACCTGGGCACGCAGCCCGGCGACATCCGCCGCGTGGTCGGCGACCTCGGACCGTTCCCCGCACCGCTGGCGCTCAACGTCGTGCCCTGGGCCGGCTCGCTCAAGGACGACGGCTGGTCCTCGGAGGAGGTCAAGGTCCGCAACGAGTCGCGCAAGATCCTCGGGCTGCCCGACCTCAAGGTGTCGGCGACCTGTGTCAGGGTGCCGGTCATCACCACCCACTCGGTCGCGGTGCACGCGGTGTTCGAGCGCGAGGTGGACCAGGTGCGGGCCC
>JAVEDG010000052.1 GCA_030841245.1 Actinomycetota bacterium | reverse complement strand
ACCGCCCGGAGGAGATCCCTGCCGGCGCGATGCCGGTCCAGGTCGTCTTCTACGGGTTCCCCCGCCGCGATCTCGCGGCGGACCGACCGCCGACCGGCGACACGTCCGCTGCGAGCGAGGGTGGTGGAGACGACGATGCGTGAGCTGATGCGCAGCCGGGACTTCCGGCTGCTCTTCGCCGGTCAGACGCTGTCGATGTACGGCGACACGGCGATGCTCATCGTGCTGGCGATGTGGGCCAAGACCCTGACCCACTCCAACGGCATCGCTGGCAGCGTGTTCGCGGCACTCGCGATCCCGAGCCTGCTCGCCCCGATCGCCGGCGTCGTGATCGACCGCTTCCGCCGCCGCACGGTGATGATCGTGACCGACCTGCTCAGCGCACTCGTCGTCCTCTGCCTGCTCTTCGTACACGGCCGTGACCAGCTGTGGCTGATCTACGTCGTGGCATTCCTGTACGGCGCGTCGCTGGTCACCTTCCAGTCCGCGCGGTCCGCGCTGCTCACCACGATGCTTCCCGACGAGGTTCTCGGCGAGGCCAACGGCTCGCTCGGCACGGTCCGTGAGGCCCTCCGCCTGGTCGGACCGGTCAGCGGCGCCGGTCTCTTCGCGCTCTGGGGCGGCCATGCCGTCGCCGCGCTGGACGCGGCGACCATCCTGCTCTCGGCGATCTCGCTCACCCTGATGCGCCAGCGCCAGAGACACCCCCTGCGCCGCGACACGCACATCCAGCACGAGGCCACGGCCGGTGCCCGCCACCTGCTCGCCGTACCCGTGCTGCGCGTCGCCGTCGTCGGCACCGTCATCTGCATGCTGGTCATCGGCATCAGCGAGTCGGTGTACTTCGCCGTGATCGACCAGGGGCTGCACAAGCCGGTCTCGTTCCTCGGCGTGCTCGGCACGATCCAGGGCGTCGGGGCGATAGCGGCCGGCCTGACCATCACGGCGCTGATCCGGCGTACCGGCGAGCTGCGTCCGGTTGCCTACGGCCTCGGGGCGCTCGCGCTCGGCGTCACCCTCACCCTCGGCTCCAACCTCTGGGTGGTGTGCGCCGGCGTGCTGTGCTTCGGTGCCGGGCTGCCGGTGGTCATCGTCTGCATCACCACGATCATCCAGCGACGCACGCCGGGGCCGATGCAGGGCCGGGTCTTCACGGCGTTCGAGGTCGTCGCCGGCGGCCCGCAGCTGCTGTCGATCGTCGCCGGCGCGATCCTGGTGACCGTGCTGGACTACCACGTCCTGATCGGCGTCATGGCGAGCGGCCTGCTCGTCTCCGCCCTCTACGCCGCGGTCAAGCTGCGTGAGCCGCCGGGCTCAGACCTCCCGGACCAGACCACGGTCGACGTGCAGCCCGCGGTCGCTGTCGAGATGTTCGAGCAGCCGGCGGTCGTGGGTCACGACCAGCAGCGTCCCGTCGTAGGTCCTTAGCGCCGTCTCGAGCGCCTCGATGGCGGGCAGGTCGAGGTGGTTGGTGGGTTCGTCGAGCACGAGCAGGTTCGCCCGGGTGGCCATCAGCAGCGCGAGGTCGGCACGGGTCCGCTCGCCGGGCGACAGCGACCCGACGCTGCGGAGGACGTCGTCGGCACCGAGGCCGAACTTCGCGAGCAGCGTCCGCGCGTCCAAGACCCGCTGCCCGGTGCGGCCGCGGAACGCCTCGACCATGGCCTCGTCGGGGTCGAACGTACGACGTACCTGGTCGACCTCGCCGACTACGACGCGCTGACCCGACCACTGCCGGCCAGAGGCCAGCGGCAGCCGGCCGAGCACGGCCGCCAGCAACGTCGACTTGCCCGAGCCGTTGGACCCGTGCACGACGACCCGTTCGCCGCGACGGATGTGCAGGTCGACCGGCCCGAGGCGGAACTCGCCGCGCTCGACGACCGCAGCCTCCAGACCAGCCACGTCCTCGCTGCCGCGGTCCGCGGCCTGCAGCGTCAACCGGAGCTCCCACGGCTCGCGTGGGTCCTCGACCGCGTCGAGCCGGTCCAACGACCGCAGCGTCCGCGCTGCGGCCGCACCCTGGGCCTGCGCACCGCGGACCATGGCGGCGCGGATGTTCTTGTCGGGCTCGTCCCGGCGGGTCTTGGCGCTGCGCGCCCGCGCGTTCCCGCTGCGCTCCCACTCCCGCTCCCGTCGGGCCCGCTCGAGCAGCCCGCGTCGCTTCTCGTCGTACTGGTCGAACGCCTGCTCCGCCGCCTGCCTGGCCCGGTCCCGCTCCTCCACGTAGGCGGCGAACCCGCCACCGAACAGCCGGCCCTGGCCGGTGAACTCGTCCAGCTCCAGGACCTCGCCCGTGGCCCGCTCGAGGAACGCCCGGTCGTGCGAGACGGTGACCAGACCCCCGGCCCGGCGGGTGAGGAAGTCCTCCAGCCGCTCCAGCCCGTCGTCGTCGAGGTCGTTGGTCGGCTCGTCCAGCAGCAGCACATCGGCCTGGCAGAGCAGCACCGCGGCCAGCGCCGAGCGGGCCAGCTGACCGCCCGAGAGGGCCTCGGTCGTGAGCGCCACCGACTGCGGGTCGAGGCCGAGCTCGGCGAGGACGGCCGCCGCCCTCGAGTCGAGGTCGGGGCCGCCGAGGCCGAGGTAGCGCTCGAGCGCGACGGCGTAGTCGTCGTCGGCGCCGGGCCGGCCGCGTTCCAGGGCCAGGGCCGCCCGGTCGAGGTCGTGCGCGGCGGCGGCGACGCCGGTACGCCGGGCCAGGTAGGCGCCCAGGGGTTCGTCCGGGCGGCGGTCGCGCTCTTGCGGCATCGCGCCGACAGTGGTGCCAGCCGGCCGCCGCTGCACGGTACCGGTGTCGGGCGACAGCTCACCGGCGAGCAACCGGATCAGGGTCGTCTTGCCGACCCCGTTGGGCCCGACGACGGCCAGCCGCGAGGACCGGTCGACGGTGAAGGAGAGCCCGACGAGCACCTCGCGGTCGGCGTAGCCGTAGCCCGCGTCGCGCACCAGGATGCTGCTCACCGACAGAGGGTAGGCGAGCTGGCCGGGTGCCGGTCCAACCGTTTCAGTCGACCCGGACCGGGCCGTGACCTGTGTAGAACTGCACCGCGACCAGGCCGGCGTCCTGCCCGTCGACCCATGACACCGCCACGTCGCCCTTGTCGACGGGTTCGCCGAGCCAGGTCACGACCTCGGTGCGGCTGCCGCAGATCTCGACCTCTGCGATGCGGGGCAGCAGGTCCGCCCCTTCCGAGGGGTGCTGGCTGGTCGGGGACTCCCACTGCACGAAGAACGGCAACGCGGGGTCGTCGAGCAGGTCGAGGACGCCGATCTGCCGCCAGGCCAGCTCGACGCCGTCCGGGCGGATCCGGTGACCGAGCACCGCGGTCCGCCCCAGCCGGCGTTCCACCGGGCCTATGTCATCGACGGCGACCACCCAGGCGAGCCAGCCGCCACCCAGCTCGCTGCGCGCCTTGACGGCCCGGCCGAAGGGGGCCTTGTCGGATGCCGGGTGCTCGAGCGCCGCGACGACCTCTAGGTAGACCCCACCCGCCAGCGGGAGGACGAAGTTGCGAGTGCCGAACCTCGGGTGCAGACCGCCGTCGCGAAAGGTCGCGCCCAACAGCGCGCCCATGCGTTGCACAGCCGCCGCGAGCCCCTCCTGACCGGCCGCATAGGAGATGTGGTCCAGTCGCACTCCTCGACCCTCTCACCGGCGCGAGAGCGTCACCGACGGTGGGGGTGGGCCGCGTCGACGAACTCGCCCGCGACCCGCAAAAAGATGTCGTTCGCCGCTGTCTCACCGACGGTCACCCGCGCGCCCTCGCCGTCGAAGGGGCGCACCACGACGCCGGCCTGCTCGCAGGCCGCGGCGAAGTCGGCCGTCCGCGCACCGAGGCGGAGCCAGACGAAGTTGGCCTCGGACGGCGGGACGTCCCACCCTTGGTCGCGCAGCGTGTCTGTGACGCGCGAGCGTTCCTTGACCAACGCCTCGACCCGCTCGAGCAGTTCGTCCTCCGCGCCCAGCGAGGCGATGGCGGCCGCCTGCGCGACACCGCTCACGCCGAACGGGACGGCCGTCTTGCGCA
>JAVEDG010000044.1 GCA_030841245.1 Actinomycetota bacterium | reverse complement strand
CGGCTGTTGTGGTTACCGCGATACGCGATATAACGTGTCCAACACACGCGATATATCGTGAGGAGCACCGATGCGACGGCTGTGGCGCCTGCTGGCGGAGCACCGGGACTACCGTCTGCTCGTGACGGCCGGGCTGGTATCCGGCCTCGGCGACCACGTGCTCGCGGTCGGGCTGACCTTCCTGGTGTACGACCTGACCGGCTCGACGCTCGCCTCCGCAGGCATGCTCATCGTCTCGGTGCTCCCGCAGGTGGTGCTGGCCTCGCCGGCCGGCGTCCTGGTCGACCGTTGGGACCGGCGCCGGACGGTCACGATCACCTACCTGGTGCACGCGGTCGGGCTGCTCCCACTGCTGCTGGTCAGTGGCTCGGGAAGGCTGTGGATCATGTACGCCGTGGCCGCGGGGCAGGCCGTCCTCGAGCAGCTCAGCGTGCCGGCCGAGCAGGCCCTGGTCCCGCACCTCGTCGGTGCGGACGAGCTGGTGTCGGCCAACGCCGTGAACTCGCAGGTGCGCAACCTGGCCCGGCTGGTGGGGTCCGGTCTCGGCGGGGTCGCGGCGGCGGTCGGTGGGCTGGCCGCCATCTCGCTGATCGACGCCAGCAGCTTCGTCGCGGCCGCCGTGCTGGTCGCCCTCATCCGGTCCCGCGTCGCGCACGCGCGCTTGGCCGACCCGGAGCTCGACTCGGTCGCGCGCGAACCGTGGTGGCGCGAGTGGCGGGCCGGGCTGTCGCTGGCCATGGCCGACCGGACTCTGCGGATCCTCCTGCTCTTCGCGCTGATCACGTCGGTGGGCGAAGGTGTGATGGGCACCCTGTTCGCGCCGTTCGTGCGTGACGTGCTGCACGGCGGACCGCAGGACTACGGGCTGATCTCAGGCATCCAGGCCGTCGGCGGCATCCTGGGCGGCCTCGCCCTCGCGGCGTACGGCGGGCGGTGGGCGCCGCGGCCGTTGCTCGGCTGGGGGGCCGTCGCGTTCGGGTTGATCGACCTGGTGCTGTTCCTGTATCCGATCGTCTACGTCGCGGTCGGACCCGCGCTGGTCTGCATGGTCATCGTCGGGTTCCCGGGCGCCGCCGTGGTCGCGACGTTCATGACGCTGGCGCAGTCCTCGACCGACGACGCCTTCCGCGGCCGGGTCTTCGGCACTGTGCTCGGGCTCGAGGCCACCGGTCTGCTGGTCGGTTCCCTCGCCGCCGGCTGGCTGGCCGGGCCGCTCGGCGTGGTCCCGGTGATCGCCTGGCAGGGCGTCGGCTACACCCTGCTGGGGATCCTGGTGCTCATGACGCTGGCCCGCGACGAGGACGCCCCCGGCCCGGCGTCCGAGCCCGTGGCGGTGCCGACGGTCGGGTAGGCGCGCCCGGCTGCAAGAACGCGAACGACGCCGCGCCCCCTCGCGGGGCACGGCGTCGAGCTGTGAAGAGGTCCGCTCAGTCCTCGGCGCGCTGCTGCGGGATGCCCGCGAGCAACGCCCGTACCTCGGACTCGCGGTAGCGGCGGTGGCCGCCCAGGGTTCGGATCGAGGTCAGCTTGCCGGCCTTCGCCCAGCGCGTCACCGTCTTCGGGTCGACACGGAACATCGTGGCGACCTCGGCTGGGGTGAGCAGGGGCTCAGCGTCTGGGGTACGGGTGGACATTGACGTATGCCTTTCGACGGGCGAACCGACCTATCTCGGTTCCTGAGGGTAATAGTGCCCGTTGCCGGGGATGTCCGAAATGGTCAAGACGGGCCATCTTCTGACTGAGGCGAGAGGACTAGGCCTGTCACCGTGCGGGGGAGGGGGGTCGATCTGGCACACTTGTCCGACTCGTCACGTTGTGCACCTGAGCCGCTACCGTCGGTGACACCAGCGCCACGGTCGGCCGTACCCGGCGGCTCAGTTGGCCTGCTCGAAGGCGTGGACGGCGGCCCAGCGCTCCACCAGCGTCTCGTAGACGGCCGCGGCGCTGTCCTGGTCCCCGGCGGCCAACGCCGTGAGCGCGGCGCCGACGTCGGCCACCGACCGGTCGGTGCGCAACCAGTCGGCCCCCATCAGGTGCGGCAGTCCCGCATAGTCCAGCTCCACCCAGGACCGGGAGTGGAACTCCTCGAGCCAACGTGCGAGCTCCTCGAGCTCGGCGACGTAGTCGATCTCGTAGCCGTCGTTGCCGTCCAGCCGCGACAGCGTGCGCAGGGCCCGGGCCACCCGGCGTCGCGCGGCCGAGATACCGGTGCGGTAGACCAGGCTGAGGTCCCCCTCGAGAGCACGGATCGCCTCACCGTCCTCGAAGGCGACGAACCAGTGGATCGGCACCGCCCAGGTCGCGGTCCGGATGGACAGCCGGGCACCGTCGTCCGATGCCCACCGACGATGCTCCGCGTCGGCCCGGTCCAGGACGGCCGGCGGCAGGAACGCGTGCAGCAACGTGTCCGGCAGCCCGTCGCGGAACTCGCCGAGGGCGACCCAGGAGCGCAACCGGGACTGGACCGGACAGACCAAGGGCTCGTCGTCGACGCGCAGCACGAAGGCGTCCTGGACCTCCTCGGCCGGGACCGGGACCGGCGGCACCCGCAGCAGCGCGACGAGGGAACGGTCCCGCTCGGCGACCAGCCGGTCGGCCGAGGCGCTCTCCTGCGCGGCCTGGGCCGCCCACGCCGCCCGGGTGTGCGCCGGGAACGCCTCCAGGGGCTCGGAGACCCGCAGGTAGGCGGTGTACGGGCTGGGTCGCCGAGGCCTCACGAGCCTCATCGTATGGTGAGCGGCGACGTCCACGGCCCCGACCGGGCAGGGCGTCCACGTCGTACCGCGACGACGAGAGAGGTGCGCCCGTGGCCGGCTCATCGACCGACTCGAGCGGGGTCTTCGCGCAGCGTCCGGGAAACCGCCAGCACCACGAGCAGGTCGTGTTCTGCGCCGACGACGCGACCGGGCTGCGCGCCATCATCGGCATCTACTCGACGGCTCTCGGCCCCGCGCTCGGCGGCACCCGCTTCTACCCCTATGCCTCCGAGCAGGACGCGCTGACCGACGTCCTGAACCTCTCCCGTGGCATGGCCTACAAGAACGCCCTTGCCGGGCTCGACCACGGCGGCGGCAAGGCGGTCATCATCGGCGACCCGGACCACGACAAGAGCGAGGGTCTGCTGCGCGCCTACGGCCGGTTCGTGGCCTCACTCGGCGGGCGCTACATCACCGCCTGCGACGTGGGCACCTACGTCGCCGACATGGACGTAGTCGCCCGGGAGTGCCGCTGGGTGACCGGGCGCTCCGAGGTGCACGGCGGCGCCGGCGACTCCTCGGTCCTCACGGCGTACGGCGTGTTCCAGGGCATGCGGGCCAGCGCGGACCACCTCTGGGGCCGCCCCAGCCTGTCGGGCCGCACCGTCGGGGTGGCCGGCGTCGGCAAGGTCGGCCACCATCTGGTGGACCACCTGGTCGAGGACGGCGCCACCGTCGTCGTCACCGATGTCGACGGGTTCGCGGTCGCTCGCGTGCGGGACCGGCACCCGCAGGTGGAGGTGGTCGCCGACGCGGACGCCATGGTCCGGTCAGACCTCGACGTCTACTCGCCCTGCGCGCTCGGCGGTGCGCTCACCGACGAGGTCGTCGACGTGCTGCGCGCGAAGATCGTCTGCGGCGGGGCGAACAACCAGCTGGCCCACCCCGGGGTCGAGAAGCAGCTCGCCGACCGGGGCGTCCTCTACGCGCCGGACTACTGCGTGAACTCCGGCGGGGTCATCCAGGTGGCCGACGAGATCGAGGGTTTCTCCTTCGAGCGGGCCCGGCTGAAGGCCAGTGCGATCTTCGACACGACCCGCACGGTCTTCCGGACCGCTGCGGAGGAGGGCGTGCCGCCCGCCGTCGCAGCCGACCGGCTCGCCGAGACCCGGATGGCCGAGGTGAGCCGGTTGCGGTCCATCCGGTTGACCTGACCGCTGGCGGTCGACGTCACGTCGCGAGGCTGGTCCGACTGGTGGCCATCCCGTCATCCGGGATGCCGGAACAGTCGCGGGCCATGTACCGTTGCACCCACGGAAGCTGACCATGATCCGGGGTCGCCGCCACCCAGGCCGCCCCGTTTACGCATGAGGGGGTCGCCATGGGGCGCGGCCGGGCCAAGGCCAAGCAGACCAAGGTGGCGCGCGAGCTCAAGTACAGCTCTCAGGGCACCGACTTCGAGGCGCTGCAGCGCGAGCTGTCGAGCAACGGGTCGGCCCCGGGAACGGGGACCGAGAGCTCGGACGAGTACGACGACGACTACGACGAGTGGTCGGCGGAGAAGCGCTGAGACCACCTCGGCTCCGGCAGCGAGCCGTTCAGCTGTTCCGGTAGTCCCCGACGAGCGCGGTCTCGCCTGAGCCGGGTCCGACCTCGCCGGCCAGCCACGCCTCGACGCCGCGGCCCACCAGCAGGTCCAGGGCAAGCCCGACGTCTTCCGGCGCGAGAACGGCCATCATCCCCACGCCCATGTTCAGGGTGCGCTCCAGCTCGTCCCGCGCCACCTGGCCGACGGACCCGACCAGCCCGAAGATCGGCGCAGGCCGCCACGATGAACGTTCGACGGTCGCAGCCACGGTGGACGGCAGCACCCGTGAGAGGTTGGCCGCGAGCCCGCCGCCCGTGACATGGCTGAACGCGTGCACGTCCACTCGCCCGGCCAGCGCGAGGCAGTCCCGCGCGTAGATCCGGGTCGGCTCCAGCAGCTCTTCCCCGAGTGCGCGGCCCAGCTCGGGGACGTCGCGGTCCAGAGCCCAGCCGGCCCGCTCGAGCAGCACGTGGCGCACGAGCGAGTAGCCGTTGGAGTGCAGTCCGCTCGAGGCCATCGCGACGAGCGCGTCGCCCTGGCGGACCCGATCGGGTCCGAGCAGGCGGTCGGCCTCGACCACCCCGGTGCCCGCGCCTGCCAGGTCGTACTCGTCCGGACCGAGCAGGCCGGGGTGCTCGGCGGTCTCGCCGCCCACGAGGGCGCAGCCGGCGAGCACGCAGCCCTCGGCGACGCCCTTGACGATCGCGGCGATCCGCTCGGGAACGACCTTCCCGCACGCGATGTAGTCGGTCATGAAGAGGGGTTCGGCGCCGCAGACGACCAGGTCGTCGACGACCATGCCGACCAGGTCGTGCCCGATCGTGTCGTGGCGGTCCATGGCGCCGGCCACCGCGACCTTGGTGCCGACACCGTCGGTGGACGTCGCGAGCAGCGGGCGGCGGTACGCCGAGAGAGCACTGACGTCGAACAGCCCGGCGAACCCGCCGATCCCCCCGACGACCTCGGGGCGCGAGGCCTTGGCGACCCAGGCCTTCATCAGCTCGACCGCGCGGTCGCCCGCCCCGATGTCCACACCTGCCCCGGCGTACGACGCGCTCGGTCCGGTCACGGCGACGAGCCTAGCGGGAGCCGGCCCACCCGCCGGCGCGCTCCCGACCGGCCACGCCGCCCGTCAGGCCAGTCGCCGACGGGTCCACCAGAAGCAGAACCAGGCGAGCAGTGCCGAGAGCCCGAGGAACAGCCCGGTCTCCGCCCACTGCAGCGGCCAGAAGTGCTTCGCCGGCTGGTAGACGACATGTTGCCGGTAGCCCTCGGCATTGAGCCGGGTGAAGCAGGCGTCGAGCTTGTCGGGACCCTGGACCTGCACCGGCCCGTTCGCGGCGCCTGGGGCCGGTGGCGACGGGAGGCAGTCGGCGAACCACGACGGCACGCCGGTGGCTCGTCCGGTGGCATCGACGGTCTGGTTGGACAGCACCCAGTTGCCCGCGCCCCCCTTGGTGTTCACGGTCACCTGCGTCGTCGTGCCTGGGCCGTTGTCGCTGATCCCGATCCCGTCGAGCTTCTCCCTGCTGAACGTGACGGTCTGCTCGGCCGTCGGCACCAGGTGCGGGCGGATCCATATCGGGACCGCGATCTGCACGAACGTGACCACGGCGAGGGTGACGGCCATCGCGGGCAGCGACCGCCGGAGCACGGCACCGAGGGTCGCGCCGAGCACGACGGCGAACACGGCGTACCCGACAGGCACGATGCCGCGCATCGCGAAGGACACCGGTGTGAGGCGCGCCGGCAGGCTGCCGTGGGTGCTGCTGAGCGCGCCGTCCAGGGGCTGCGACCACCAGGTCACCGCAAAGGTGAGCACCCCGACGGCCGCCGCGGCGGCGAGAGTCGTGACGCCGAGCTTGGTGGCCAGCCACCGGGTGCGGGTGACCGACTGGGTCCAGGCCAGCCGGTTGGTGCCGGCCTCGAGCTCGCGGGCGACGAGTGGTGCGCCCCAGAAGACCCCGATGATCACCGGGGCCACCGCGACGACGACGATCCCGGCGTAGAAAAGGTGGCGGTCGCTCGCCGTGAGGTGGTCGAACACGTCGCGGTACGTGGTGGCGAGCTCGGCCAGTCGAGAACCGGTCGCGGCGAGCACCAGTGCGAAGGCGACCACGACGGCCGCGACGGCCGCGACCGGGATCCGGAGCTGGCGCCAGGTGAGCCAGATCATCGGAGGACCTCCATCACGGGGCCGGGTGCTTCGGCCCGGGTGCCTTCCATGTAGGCGAGCACGAGGTCCTCGAGGCCGAGGCGGCCCACCGTCCAGGACGGGTCGAGGACAGGAGCGTCGGTGCGTACGACGAGGGTGCTCTGCCGGTCGGTGTGGCTCGCCGAGACGACATGCTGGTCGCCAGGCAGCGTGGCCAGGTCCCGCAGCGGTCCGGTGAGCCGCAGGTGGCTCTGGAGCAGCGACTCGACGTCGCCCTCGACCCGTACCTGTGAGTCGACGAGCACCACGAGGTGGTCGCACACCCGCTCGAGGTCGGAGACGACGTGGGAGGACAGCACGACGCTGACGCCGTGCTCGGCGACCGCCTCCATCAGGCTGGCCAGGAACTCCCGGCGGGCCAGCGGGTCGAGGCTGGCTACCGGTTCGTCGAGGACCAGCAGCTCGGGTCGCTTGGCGAGGCCGAGGGTGAGAGCCAGCTGGGCCTGCTGTCCACCGGAGAGCCGTCCGGCGCGCTGGCCGGGGTCCAGGCCGAGGCTCTCGACCCGGGACCGGGCCATGGCGTCGTCCCACCGCGGGTTGAGCCGCGCGCCGAGCCGAAGATGGTCGGCCACCGTCAGCCCCGGATAGGTCGGTGTGTCCTGCGCGACGAACCCGACCTTGCCCAGCGCGTCGGCATCGGCGGCGGGGCGGCCGCCGCACACCTCGATCGACC
>JAVEDG010000030.1 GCA_030841245.1 Actinomycetota bacterium | reverse complement strand
TGCCCCGCGGCGGCGCCGACGGAGTGGAACGCGTCCGAGGGGTGCGGGAAGATCTCCAGCGCAGCGACCAGGCCGGCAGCCACCAGCAGCGGCTGGGCCACCGCGGTGTCCCGGATCGCCTCGGCGTCGCCCTCGGTGCCGTAGTGCACCAGGTCGATGCCCGCGCAGGCCGACAGCCAGCGCAGCCGGTCCTCGACGTTCGGCAGGTCGAGCCAGGGCGACAGGAAGCCGGGCGTCTGGGCACCCTGGCCGGGAGCGACGATGACGAGCATCTCCCCAGCCTTTCGGACCGAGCGTGTCGCGAGGGGTGCGGAGGTGGACGAAAGTGCGCGCCGGACTTTGTCGGGTTCCTACAAAGAGGGATGTTACATGCCCTGGGCGTCGGCCAGCCGGCCGAGCGCCAGCGCCATCCGGAGCACCAGCGCCTGGCGTGGGTCGGCAGGCGCGTAGCCGCAGACCTCGGTGACCCTCCGCAGCCGGTACCGCACCGTGTTGGGGTGCACGAACAGCGCCCGGGCGGTCGCCTCCAGCGAGCCGGTCTGCTCCAGGAAGGCGGCCAGCGTCTCGACCAGCGCAGGCCCCGTCGTACGGAGCGGCTCGTAGATGTCGTGCACCAGGCGCTCTCGCGCGACCACGTCGCCGGACAGCGCGCGTTCCGGGAGCAGGTCCTCGGCGAGCACCGGACGCGGTGCGTCCGGCCAGCCGCGCGCGGCGAGCAGACCGGCGAGCGCGGCCGCCGCGGACTCCCCGGCACTGCGCAGGTCGGCGACGACGGGCCCGATCACCACCGGACCCGGTCCGAACTGTCCCACCAGGTGCCGCGTCGCGCGGACCGAGTCGCCGGTCCCGCCCAGGATCGCGACGAGGCGGTCACCCTGGACCCCGGTGAGGACGTCGAGCCGGCTGGCACGCGCCACCCGGCGGATCTCGTCCACCACCACCTCGGGCTCGAGGTCCGGCGCCTGCCCGACGACCACGACGACCGAGTCGTGGGTGCCCCAGCCCAGGGCTGCAGCCCTCGACCGCAGGGAGTCGTCGACCTCGCCGCGCAACAGCGCGTCGACCACGAGAGCCTCGAGCCGGGCGTCCCACGCACCCCGCGCCTCGGCCGCCTCGGCGTAGACCTGGGCCGCCGCGAACGCGATCTCGCGGCTGTAGCGCAGCACTGCTTCGCGCACCGCGTCCTCGTCCCCGGGCGCGATCTGCTCGATCTGCTCCTCGACGACCTCGATGACCACGCGGACCAGCTCGACGGTCTGCTGGAGGGTGACCGTCCGGGTCAGATCGCGCGGGGCCGTGCCGAACACGTCGGCGCTGATCGCCTGAGATGCCTCCGGGTGGCGGAACCACTCCACGAACGCCGCGACACCGGCCTGTGCGACGAGGTTGACCCACGACCGGTTCTCCGCGGGCATGGCGCGGTACCACGGCAGCACCTGGTCCATCCGGGCGATGGCCGCACTCGCCAGCGTCCCGACCCCGCGCTCGAGGCGACGCACGGTGGCCGGTGAGCGGCGAGGCATGGCTGGCAGCCTATGGCGTGCCTCCCGAGCCGCCCGCCGCCTTCGCACGCACCGGCTCGGTGACGCGGGCGCAGCTCGGTGGTGCGTCGGCACCGCGGTGCTCTTGTCGTCGACAGACAACCGGTCCGGTTACGGTCTGGGGATGGCCGCGACCGACCCGCTGGAGGCGCTGCGCCGGATCACCTTCCTGCTCGAGCGCTCGCAGCAGCCGACGTACCGGGTGAAGGCGTTCCGCACCGCCGCGGCCACGCTCGCTGCGTTGCCGCCGGGGGACCTCGACGAGCGCTGCGCGGCCGGGACGCTGACCGAGCTGCCCGGGATAGGCAAGGTAACGGCCGGCGTGGTCGAGGAGGCCGCTGGAGGCGCTGTCCCGGCCTACCTGCAACGGCTGGAGGACGAGGCCCGTGGGCCTGTTGCCGAGGGCGGCGCCGAGATCCGCGCGGCGCTACGCGGCGACCTGCACACCCACTCCGACTGGTCCGACGGCGGCAGCCCCATCCACGAGATGGCCGAGACCGCCCGCGACCTCGGCCACGAGTACGTCGTGCTGACCGACCACTCGCCGCGGCTCACCGTCGCGCGCGGCCTGTCACCCGATCGGTTGCGCCAACAGCTGGACGTCGTGGCGGAGGTCAACGCGGCACTTGCGCCGTTCCGGCTGCTGACCGGCATCGAGGTGGACATCAACGAGGACGGATCGCTCGACCAGGAGGACGAGCTGCTGGCCGGACTCGACCTGGTGGTCGCCAGCGTGCACTCCAAGCTGCGGATGGACCGCGATGCGATGACCAGGAGGATGGTCACCGCGATCGCGAACCCGCACACCGACGTGCTGGGCCACTGCACGGGGCGCCTCGTGACCGGTGGCCGCGGGACCCGGCCGGAGAGCCAGTTCGACCCCGAGATCGTGTTCGAGGCGTGCCGGTCCTTCGACGTCGCGGTCGAGATCAACTCCCGGCCCGAGCGGCTCGACCCGCCGCGACGGCTGCTGAGGCAGGCCGTCGACGCCGGCGTCCGGTTCTCGATCGACACCGACGCGCACGCACCGGGCCAGCTCGACTGGCAGCCCTACGGCTGTGCGAGGGCCGAGGAGTGCGGGGTGCCGGTGGACTGCATCGTCAACACGATGCCGGCCGACGAGCTGCTGGCCTGGGCCGGTCGGGCGGGCTGAGGGCTCTTGTCGGCGGGGGAATGCCGGGTCGGACGGATTGTTGCACCTACAACCATAATGGCTGGCTTCAGCGAGGATGGACATCGTGACGGACACCTTGATCGACGTACGGCGGGCAGGTGGGCGGTTCAGCACCCGGCTGGGCTGGCTCGACTCGAAGCACTCATTCTCGTTCGGGCGGCACTACTCGCAGGACAACACTCACTTCGGGCTGCTGCTGGTCTCCAACGACGACGTGGTGGCACCCGGGACTGGTTTCGAGACCCACCCGCACCGCGACATGGAGATCGTCACGTGGGTGCTCGACGGCGGCCTGGTCCACCAGGACTCGGTCGGGCACAACGGCGTGATCTACCCCGGGCTGGCCCAGCGGATGAGCGCCGGCACCGGGATCCTGCACTCAGAGAAGAACGACGCCTGGCTGCACGCCGGGCTGGCAGTGCCGCCGAAGACCTCCGGCGCTCGACCTGGGGGCGGCGGCGAGGACGGCGCCGGCACAGGTGGTGGAGCTGACACCGATGACAGGCGCCCGGTGCACTTCGTGCAGATGTGGGTGCTGCCCGATGAGGGCGGGGTCGACCCCGGCTACGAGCAGCTCGACATCACCGACGAGCTCGTCAAGGGAGGTCTCGTGCCGGTGGCGTCGGGCATGCCCGCGCACCGCGGTGAGTCCGCGATCAAGATCCGGCAGAAGGACGCGGCGCTGTTCGCGGCCCGGATGCGGGCGGGCGAGTCGGTCGTGCTGCCCAACGCGCCGTACGTCCACCTGTACGTCGCGCGCGGGGCCGTCTCGCTCGAGGGCGCGGGCCGGCTCGACACCGGCGACGCCGTCCGGGTCACCGCGAGCGAGGGACAACAAGTCGTCGCGGACGGCGCCGACGCCGAGGTGCTCGTCTGGGAGATGCACGCCACCGTCTGACACCCCCCGGCCCACCGCCCCCGCCGGCGGACGGCTACTCGGCGCCGCCCTCGGTCTCTCCGGCCGGGGGAGCGGTGACGTCGGCGAGCTGGTAGCGCTCGATCGCTTCACGCGCGGCCTCCTGCTTGACCTCGCCGCGACGGCCGAGCTCGGCGAGCGTCTTGACGACGATCGACCAGGCGTCGACCTTGAAGTGGCGCCGTAGCGCCGCTCGCGTGTCGGAGAGCCCGAAGCCGTCGGTGCCCAGCGAGGAGAAGTCTCCCGGCACCCAGGGCGCGATCTGGTCCTGCACGGCCCGCATGAAGTCCGATACGGCGACGAAGGGGCCCGGTGCGCCGTCGAGCTGTCGGGTCACGAACGGCATCCTGGCGTCGCCGTCGGGCCGCATCAGGTTGTACTCGTCGCACGCCAGGGCGTCGCGGCGCAGCTCGTTCCACGAGGTGACTGACCAGACGTCGGCCTGCACGTTCCACTCCTCGTGCAGCAGCCGCTGGGCCTCGAGCGCCCACTGCACCGCGACGCCGGAGGCCATCAGCTGCGCCTTCGCGCCGTCGCCGTCCGAGGCCGTCGCGTAGCGATGCACGCCGCCGAGGATGCCCTCGACGTCGACATCCTCGGGCTCGGCCGGCTGCGGGTAGGGCTCGTTGTAGACGGTCAGGTAGTAGAAGACGTCCTCCTGCTTCTCGCCGTACATCCGGCGCAGCGCGTCCTTGACGATGTGCCCGACCTCGAAGGCGAAGGCCGGGTCGTACGCCAGGCAGGCAGGGTTGGTCGAGGCGAGCAGCATCGAGTGGCCGTCCTCGTGCTGGAGCCCCTCGCCGTTGAGCGTCGTACGACCTGCCGTTGCCCCGAGGATGAAGCCGCGCGACATCTGGTCGGCCGCGGCCCACAGACCGTCGCCGGTGCGCTGGAAGCCGAACATCGAGTAGAAGATGTAGATCGGGATCATCGGGATGCCGTGTGTGGCGTACGACGTGGCCGCCGCCGTCCACGACGCGGTCGAGCCGGCCTCGTTGATGCCCTCGTGCAGGATGACGCCCTTGGTGTCCTCCTTGTAGGACAGGATCAGC
>JAVEDG010000157.1 GCA_030841245.1 Actinomycetota bacterium | reverse complement strand
TGCGCCCCGACGTACCGGTGCGCAACGGCGCCGCCCCGCTGCCGGAGACTCCGGACGACGTGGCCGGTGCCCAGCAGAAGCTGCGCGGCCTCCAGTGGGCCATCCCCGCAGCCACTGCCGGCCTGCTCGTACTCAACGCCCTGGCCGGCGAGCAGCAGCGGCCCAGCGAGGTACACCGCGGCGTGGCCAAGAAGCTGCGTCAGTGGGCACCTGGCCGCTGACCCTGGCCCTCCCTGGTCTCGACTCGTGATCGTGAAGGATCACCCTCCTTCTAGGACTGGGATCCTTCACGATCACGGCGGAGAGCGGCCCAGGCCGAGAGGAACCCTCATTGGGACGATCTTCGGGGGCGGCAGAGCAGTCGAGAGGCGGCCAGGAAGCCGCCCGACGTACCCTGGACGCGTGACCATCGCTCCGGAGGGCCGCAAGCTGCTGCGACTCGAGGTCCGCAACAGCGAGACCCCCATCGAGAAGAAGCCGCCGTGGATCAAGACGCGGGCGAAGATGGGTCCGGAGTACACCGAGCTCAAGTCGCTGGTGAAGCGCGAAGGCCTGCACACGGTCTGCGAGGCGGCCGGCTGCCCCAACATCTTCGAGTGCTGGGAGGACCGCGAGGCCACGTTCCTCATCGGCGGCGACCAGTGCACCCGCCGCTGCGACTTCTGCCAGATCGACACGGGCAAGCCCGCCGACCTCGACCGCGACGAGCCGCGCAGAGTCGCGGAGTCGGTCCAGGCGATGGGACTGCGCTACGCCACCATCACCGGCGTCGCCCGGGACGACCTGCCCGACGGCGGCGCCTGGCTGTACGCCGAGACGGTCCGCCAGATCAAGGCGCTCAACCCCGGGACCGGCGTCGAGCTGCTGATCCCCGACTTCGACGCCAAGCCGGACCAGCTGGCCGAGGTGTTCGGCTCCCGGCCCGAGGTCCTGGCCCACAACATCGAGACGGTGCCGCGGATCTTCCGCCGGATCCGCCCCGGCTTCCGCTACGAGCGCTCGCTCGACGTGATCCGCGCGGCACGGGCCGACGGCCTGGTCACCAAGTCGAACCTGATCCTCGGCATGGGCGAGGAGCGCGCCGAGGTCAGCGCGGCGATGCGCGACCTGTACGACGCGGGCTGCGAGCTGTTGACGATCACGCAGTACCTCCGCCCGTCCCCGCGCCACCACCCCGTGGCCCGCTGGGTCAATCCGGCGGAGTTCGTCGAGATGGCGGCTGAGGCAGAGCAGATCGGCTTCGCCGGGGTGCTCTCCCGGCCGCTGGTGCGCTCGTCGTACCGGGCGGGACGGCTCTACCAGCAGGCGATCGCCGCCCGCCAGGACGCTCCGGCCTGACTCGCGCGGCGGCCCCGCGTCGTACTGCGAAAATCGGCGAGGTGGCCGCCGTCCGGGCCTTCGGCAGCGGTCATCGCCCGCTGCACGTGTCGACCCCATCGAGCACCGATCGGTTCAGTCGCCTAATCCGAGTGCGCTGCTCATCCAACTGTTTCGTCGGCGACACACTCCGGTAACTCGGGCCCGCTTCCCTTGAGGGCATGAGACAGCAACTTCCCCCGCTCGCGCCCTTCGCCGAGCTGCTGCGGACAGCACTCGGGACCGCCTCCCGCCAGATCGCCGAAGGCTCACGCCGCAACGCGGCCGACGCCATCGCCGCGCGAACGGCGGACCGGCACGACACGGACGCCCTGGCCGGGCTCACCGAGGAAGCCAATCCGGGCGCTCTCATGATCGCCGGCGCCGGCCGATCTTGAGGCGACGGCCGGCAGAACACCGGACGATCTTGAGGCGGTAGCCGGCCCAACAACGGCCCATCCGTCTCAAGATCGCTCACGCCACCGGTGATCTTGAGCGGATCCGGTGCGTTCTCGTGCGTACGGCGTCTCAAGATCGCGAAGAGCCGCGAACAGGGCACTACCCGAAGCCACGTATCCTGCGGCGCATGGCACGCAGGGGCAAGAAGGGCAGCGGAGCGGACGGCCAGGCGGACGAGACGCCGAAGAAGCAGGGCCGGATCAGCCAGATCCGCCAGGCCTACACGATGACCCGCCAGGTCGACCGGAAGGTCGGCTGGGTGACGCTCGGCTTCGGGCTGCTGCCGGTGGTGCTGCTGGTCGTGGTCGGGCTGCTGATCGGGCACCCGATCTACCTGGGGATCATCGGGGCGATGCTCGGCTTCCTCGCCGCCAGCTTCGTCTTCGGGCGCCGTGCCGAGCGCGCTGCCTACCTGCAGGTCGAGGGCCAGCCGGGGGCGGCGGCAGCCGCGCTCAACCTGCTGCGCCGCGGCTGGACGATCACGCCAGGCGTCGCGGTGACGAGTCGCCAGGACATCGTGCACCGAGCGGTGGGCAAGCCCGGCGTCGTGCTGATCGGTGAGGGCCCGCCGACCCGGGTGGGCAACCTGCTGGCGGCGGAGAAGAAGAAGGTCGCCCGCTACCTGCCCGAGGTGCCGGTCTACGACATCCAGGCAGGCAACGACACCGGCCAGATCCCGCTGCGCAAGCTCAACGCACACCTGATGAAGCTGCCGCGCAACCTCAACAGCACCCAGATAAGCGAGGTCAACCGGCGGCTGCGAGCCCTCGGCGGCGTGAACCTGCCGATTCCCAAAGGCCCGATGCCCAAGAACATCCGGATGCCCCGCGGCCCCCGAGGCTGAGCCGGGACGAGCGGAACGCGAAGAGCCATGGGGGCGATCGTGCTGGCCGCCGCGGGCACGGTGTTCGTCGTGGCTGCCCTGGTCTACCGGGTCGGCGGGCTGCCGAACCTCGGCCGCCACCGCGGCAGCACGGGCCTGTGGAAGTGGCAGCAGAACATCGTCTTCGCGTTCCTGCCGTACGGCGCGGCGCTGCTGTGCGCCGGGCTGGTAGCTCAGACCATCGACCGGCCCGAGACCTGGGCCAACACGGTCGCCGGGGTGGCCGCGATCGTCGCCGTCCTGCTGGTCGCGACCGGTTTCGTGTTCACCTACGTCGTGCCGGAGTGGCTCAAGCCCCCCGACGAGCGGGAGGACGGCGGGCCCGACTGACGGGTCCGTCGCGCCGAGCTGGGCACGCACGTCGTCCTGGCCGCGCCGGAACCAGATCGGCGTCGCGCACGACCTCCACGCGCCGCGACACCGCCGCCCGGGCTGCCGAGTCCGAGCTCAGCGCACTCGCACGACCACGGAGCCGGCCAGCCGGTCGTGCAGGCCGCGGCCGTCGCGGTCCCACACGACGGCCGGGATCACCAGGACCAGCAGCACCGTCCGCAGCAGGACCCGTGCCGGCGGCAGCAGCCGCGGCGCCTCGAGCGGCACCACCCGCAGCCCGAGCAGCCGCATCCCGAAGGTCGACCCCAACGTCGAGATCAGCACCACGCTCTCCCCCGCGAAGATGGCCAACGGCAGCCAGGGGTTCGACGTGAACGCCCGGGCGATGAGCAGGCACGCGAGCCAGTCGATCAGGACAGCCCCGAAGCGCCTGCCGAACGTCGCGACCGAGCCAGCACCCGACTCAGGAAGCCCGAGCCGCGACCCGGCGTACTCCCCCTCCTCCGGCTCCCGGCGTCGACCCGGCCCCTCGAGCCAGCCGCCCACGCCCTCCCGGTCGACCATGGTCACCACGGTACGGCGAGGGCCGGGCCGCGCCGGCGTGGGAGCCCGGAACCAGAGTCAGCACCTTGACGGGGCGGGCCCACCAGGTGGACAGGCTGCGCGAGCCGGCGCCCTTGCTGCGCATGATCGGGGCCATGCCCGAGCCGGCCCGCGAGACCTACTCCCACGGTCACGCCGAGAGCGTGCTGCGCTCCCACCGCTGGCGCACCGCAGCCAACTCCGCGGCGTACCTGATCCCCCACCTGCGCCCCGGGCTCGACCTGCTCGACGTCGGCTGCGGCCCCGCGACCGTGACCGCCGACCTGGCCCGGCTGGTCGCACCCGGCCGCGTGACCGCGGTCGACTCCGCCCCCGACGCGGTCACGCTGGCCGAGCGGCAGCTGGGCAGCCAGGGGCTGACCGGCGTCGAGATCCGGGTCGCGAACGCCTACCGGCTGCCGTTCCCCGACGCGGCGTACGACGTGGTGCACGCCCACCAGGTGCTCCAGCACCTCGGTGACCCGGTGGCTGCGCTGGCCGAGTGGCGCCGGGTCGTGCGGCCCGGCGGGGTCGTCGCGGCAAGGGACAGCGACTACGCCGGCATGACCTGGTGGCCGCAGCTGCCCGGCCTCGACGACTGGATGGCGCTCTACCAGCAGCTGACCAGGCACAACGGGGGCGAGCCGGACGCGGGGCGGCGCCTGCTGTCGTGGGCCAGAGCGGCGGGATTCTCGGAGGTCGAGCCGTCGGCGAGCGTCTGGTGCTTCGCCACGGCGGAGGATCGCCGGTGGTGGGGCGGCCTGTGGGCCGAACGGGCCCGCCACTCGGCGTACGCCGAGCAGAGTCTGGCCCTCGGGATGACCGACCAGCCCCGGCTCGACAGGATCGCCGCGGCATGGCAAGACTGGGCCTCGGCGCCGGACGGATGGTTCGTGATCGTCCACGGGGAGGTGCTCGCCCACCCGTAACACCGGTGAAACAACCGGGACACGCTCGAGAAACTGCGGCCCCCTAACGTCCTCGACCAGATGGCGCAGACGGGCTGCCGCCGCCGAGGAGGAGGACGGATGTTCAGCAACGCGGACGAGGTGCTGCGCTACATCAAGGACGAGGGCGTGGCGTTCGTCGACGTCAGGTTCTGCGACCTGCCAGGCGTGATGCAGCACTTCAACGTGCCGGCCCAGTCCGTCGACGACGACTTCTTCGTCAACGGGCAGATGTTCGACGGGTCCTCCATCCGGGGCTTCCAGGCGATCCACGAGTCGGACATGAAGCTGATCCCCGACCCCAAGACCGCCTTCATCGACCCGTTCCGGGTCGAGAAGACGATCGCCATGAACTTCTCCATCGTCGACCCGTTCACCGACGAGCCCTACAGCCGCGACCCGCGCAACATCGCCAGCAAGGCCGAGGCCCATCTCGCCGGCTCGGGCGTCGCGGACACGGCGTACTTCGGCCCTGAGGCAGAGTTCTACGTCTTCGACGACGTGCGCTTCGAGACCAAGCAGAACGCGGGCTACTACTTCATCGACTCGATCGAGGGCGCCTGGAACTCAGGCCGGGTCGAGGAGGGTGGCAACCGCGGCTACAAGACGCGCTACAAGGGCGGCTACTTCCCCGTCCCGCCCGTCGACCACTACGCCGACCTGCGCGACCAGATGACGCTGGCCCTGGGCCGCGCCGGGATCGAGGTCGAGCGCGCGCACCACGAGGTCGGCACCGCCGGCCAGGCCGAGATCAACTACAAGTTCGACACGCTGCTGCACGCCGGCGACAAGCTGATGCTGTTCAAGTACATCATCAAGAACACCGCGTGGGCCGCCGGCAAGACCGCAACGTTCATGCCCAAGCCGCTCTTCGGTGACAACGGCTCGGGCATGCACACGCACCAGTCGCTGTGGAAGGACGGCTCGCCGTTGTTCTACGACGAGCTCGGGTACGCCGGTCTGTCCGACACCGCGCGCTACTACATCGGCGGCCTGCTCAAGCACGCCGACTCGTTGCTCGCGTTCACCAACCCGACCGTGAACAGCTACCACCGGCTGGTGCCCGGCTTCGAGGCGCCGGTCAACCTGGTCTACTCCCAGCGCAACCGCTCCGCCTGCATCCGGATCCCGATCACTGGGGCCAACCCGAAGGCCAAGCGGATCGAGTTCCGCGTGCCCGACCCGTCGTCGAACCCTTATCTCGCGTACTCCGCGATGCTGATGGCCGGCCTGGACGGCATCAAGAACAAGATCGAGCCGGAGCAGCCCGTCGACAAGGACCTCTACGAGCTTCCGCCCGACGAGCACGCGGAGATCACCCAGGTGGCCGCTTCGCTGCCGGAGGTGCTCGACGCGCTCGAGGCGGACCACGAGTACCTCATGGA
Organism: Actinomycetota bacterium; assembly: GCA_030841245.1. Lineage (GTDB taxonomy): Bacteria > Actinomycetota > Actinomycetes > JACCUZ01 > JACCUZ01 > JAVEDG01. The sequence continues at coordinate 2,260 of JAVEDG010000157.1, read as the reverse complement.
CGGTGGGGTCTTCACCAACGACCTGATCGAGACCTGGATCGACTGGAAGCGCACCAACGAGGTCGACCCGATCCGGCTGCGCCCCCACCCCCACGAGTTCGAGCTCTACTTCGACATCTAAGATCGACATCCCTCTGACCTGCATGTTCAGCCAGAGGCGCCCTCCCTAGTCCGCACAGAGTCCGCACGAGCCGCCAGGACCGCACCAACGGCGGCCCGTGCGGACTCGTCAGCATCGGGCCACAGGTGGCCGTAGGTGTCGAGAGTGGTCTTGGCGCTCGCGTGCCTCAACCGTGCCTGAACGACCTTGACGCCCGCGCGAACCATTCCCCCATAGCCATCCCCCTGTCCCCTGCACCTGGCGCTTGGCCGAGCTGCTCGACCAGTATCGCGGCGCGGGCGGCTGGCGGTGCGTCGTCACCTACTCCACCGCACCGGGGATGACGTACCTGCGGGCGTACCCGGCTGAGGAGCTACGCCCGTCTTCTAACGAGCCAGAGAATCAGGGCTGCCAGCCCAGCGCAGGCGAGAAGGATGCATAGGAGAAACAGCGCCAGGAGGACCATGACCGGACACTACCTGCAGCCCATTGAGAGTCATTGCGAAACGGCTGTGCGAGCCGGAAGGCGGAGCCGACCACCGAAACCAGCCCGAGGGTGCAGAGCGACCATCGGAGCCACGGGCGAGCCGATCCGCGGAATGCCCAGATGACCGTCGCCGGCAGGACGAGAGCGACCAGCCAGGTCTCGACCGCGACCAGCGACCAGTCTGCGCCGAAGAACGGGCTCGCGCTGTTCTCAGGGTGCACGGTGCCGAGTATGGGCCACCTGTCGCGCGACCGGGGATGGTCTGAAGATGCCGCCGGTAGCGCGGGACAAGCCGCCGGGTCAGACCTGCCTAGCTGGGAACGGGCCGAGGACGTCCCGGGTAACCCGGAGTTCTGTCAGAGCGTGGGAGGCCGGGCGGCCGGATGCGGGCGTCCTAGACGACAGAGTCGGCGCGCCGTATTGGGTGCCGGTGTATCAGCGGCACGGCCGGGGCATCTCCTCGGTGGGTCTCGTCCTCACCTGAGACGGGGGACGGGATCAAGGCCCCGCCACGGTGCGAACTCACTTCGGCGGGGCCGTCTCATTGTCCTCAAGCCACGCCGCCGGGTTGACGATGTTGGGAACGGCGCCGGCAGGCAGCCGCTGGGTTGCTTGCCATGTGGTGGCGTCAAACGGCACGTGGCGGCGCCGAGAGAATCCTCCGGGCACTCGCGGCGTCGCCACTGCCGGGAACGCTCCCCTTCCTTGACCTTTGTGCCCGCCACGGCCGACGGGGGATCCGACACGCGGCGGGCGTCCTAGGCGATAGTCCAGCTCAGAGCGTGCAGCAGTGGACGGGCCAGACACTTTCTGCCCAGACGCGAGGGCCGTTCGGTCCCTGCCGGGTGAGTGGTTCCCACGCAATCCTGTGACTGCGCGCATCCGGACCGTAACGAGGGAGCGGCCCGGCTCGGGGTGAAGGTGCGCAACGGCCCGCGCCGGCTCTCCCTCGTGGTGCGGCGCGGGCCGCTTCCGCCGCTACCCGCGTGGTACGACCCAGGGCTGACGGGGCACCCTGACGGGGTGGACCTCCCACGCTACGGCTGGGCGAGGGTCGAGATGGCGGTCGGCGTGCTGATGCAGCTCGGCGGGTGGGATGCGGCTATGGCGCGGTCCCGTCTGAGGCGGTCGGCTGACCGCTCAGGCGTGCCGGTCGTGACGGCCGCGGAGGCGATTCTGGGTCTCTTCCCCGGGTCCCGACGCTAGTCCCGACTCGGGACGCGGGATGGTTCGGCACGCACTTGCTGCCCGTGCCCGCGACGTTGTGGTAGCCGGGAGCGCAGTTGACGATGCGCGTGGGAGTTCTCGAGCAGGAGACGAGAGCGCCGGTTGGGAGCAGGGCCAGCCCGAGAGGTGGGCCGACCGCGGCGCATTCCATCTGACCGCCCTTGGACTGGAACCCGGGCCACCAGGTTCCCGTCTGGGCGGCATAGTAGGTGCGCCGGCGACTACCCGATCGCGATGCCCCGGTTGTACGCCGCCCCCGAGACCACCTGGCAGTGGAAGGCGAATCCGAGGTCAACCTCTACGGCGTCACCAGCGTCGACCGCGTCCTCGATCGCCGTGTCGGTCGTCAGGTGGGTGTTCGCGGCGGCGGTACTGGTGAACAGAACCTCGACGACCTCCCAGGCCACGTTGAAGTCCGGCGCTCCCGGCGGGTCGACGATGTGGTC
>JAVEDG010000386.1 GCA_030841245.1 Actinomycetota bacterium | reverse complement strand
CTGACGGCGTGCGGTGGGGGAAGCGGTGACAACGCCGGGGGGGCGGGTTCCGGCAGCTCGAAGGAGCCGAAGATCACCGGCACCGTCACCGTCTTCGCCGCCTCGTCTCTCACCGAGGTCTTCACCGCACTGGGCAAGGAGTTCGAGAGCCGCCACCCCGGCACCAAGGTCCAGTTCAGCTTCGGCGCCAGCTCCGACCTCGGCGAGCAGATAACCTCCGGCGCACCCGCGGACGTGTTCGCATCGGCGAGCCCGGACACGATGGCCACCGTCACCGACGCGGGTGACGCCAAGGGCAAGCCGGTGACCTTCGTCCGCAACCGCCTGGAGATAGCCGTTCCCAAGGGCAACCCGGCCCACGTCACCAAGCTGTCCGACTTCGCCAAGCCCGCGCTCAAGATCGCGCTGTGCGCGCCGGAGGTGCCGTGCGGTTCGGCGGCGACGAAAGCGTTCCAGATCGCCGGGATCACCCCGAAGCCGGACACGCTCGAGGCGGACGTGAAGGCGGCGCTGCAGAAGGTCGCTCTCGGCGAGGTGGACGCCGCGCTGGTCTACCGGACTGACGTCAAGGCGGCCGGCGACAAGGTGGAGGGCATCGACTTCCCCGAGGCGGTCCAGGCGACCAACGACTACCCGATCGTCACGCTGTCCGGGGGCAGCAACCCCGCCGCGGCCAAGGCCTTCATCGACCTGGTGCTCTCCCCGACCGGCCGGTCCGCGTTCGATGCCGCCGGGTTCATGCAACCCGTGACGGCGCGATGAGCCGCGTGGCCGAGGACGTCGCGCGGCCGGTGCCGACCCGGGCCGACGCTGAGCCGGGTCGCCGACCGCCGGCGTTCGTCATGGTGCCGGCCGCCATCGGGCTCGCCTTCCTGGTGCTGCCGGCCCTCGGGCTCATGGTGCGGGCGCCGTGGCGGACGCTGCCGCACGAGCTGACCTCGACCGTGGTCCTCGACGCCCTGCGGCTGTCCCTGGTCTGCGCCACGTCGGCGACAGTGTGCTGCCTGCTCCTCGGCGTACCGCTCGCGTGGCTGCTCGCGCGCTCAGACATCCGTGGCCGCAGCGTGCTGCGCGCATTCGTCCTCGTCCCGTTGGTGCTGCCGCCGGTCGTCGGCGGTGTCGCGCTGCTGACTGCACTGGGCCGACGGGGCATCGTCGGCAAGTGGCTGGACCAGGCGTTCGGCGTCACCCTCCCGTTCACGACTGCCGGTGTCGTGGTCGCGGAGACGTTCGTCGCCCTGCCGTTCCTCGTCATCGTGGTCGAGGGGGCGCTGCGGTCGGCGGAGCGCAGGTACGACGACGCGGCTGCGACGCTCGGTGCTTCCCGTTGGTACACGTTCCGGCGGGTCACGCTGCCGCTCGTCGCCCCCGGGATCGCTGCGGGCGCGGTGCTGGCCTGGTCGCGTGCGCTCGGCGAGTTCGGCGCGACCATCACCTTCGCGGGCAACTTCCCGGGGCGGACCCAGACCATGCCCCTGGCGGTGTACATCGCGTTGCAGACCGATCCCGACGCAGCGATCGTGCTGTCTCTCGTGCTGCTGGGTGTCTCGGTGCTGGCGCTGGCCGGGCTGCGCGAGCGCTGGATCTCCGGGACCCGGTGACGAGCATCGGCCGTTCCGACGTGGGCTCGGCGAGCCCAGACGGCGACACAACCGGGTCGAGCACAATGACAGGTACTGTGACCGAGCCCGCGACCGTGGTCGGCCGCCCGTCCGGCGTCGACGCGGCGATGCACGTCCGGCGCGCCTCCTTCGAGCTTGACCTGCGACTGTCCGTGGCGGCCGGAGAGACCGTCGCTCTGCTGGGGCCGAACGGCGCCGGGAAGACGACCGCTCTGCGAGCGATGGCCGGACTCGTCCGGCTGGAGCAGGGTCATCTGCTGCTCGACGGGGTCGTCCTGGAGGACTGTGCTGTCGGTGTCCGGCTGCCACCCGAGCGGCGTGCGGTCGGTGTCGTCTTCCAGGACTACCTGCTGTTCCCGCACCTGAGCGCCCGCGAGAACGTGGCGTTCCCGTTGCGCGCCCGTGGGATGGACAAGGCGACCGCACGCCGACGGGCCGACGAATGGCTGTCGCGAGTAGGACTGGCCGACCGCGTCAGCGCGCGGCCGCGCGAGCTCTCGGGCGGGCAGGCCCAGCGCGTGGCATTGGCCCGGGCACTGGTGAGCGAGCCTGCGCTGCTGCTGCTCGACGAGCCGCTGGCGGCGCTGGACGCCGGCACCCGGATCGAGATCCGCTCGCACCTGCGCCGCCACCTCAGCGACTTCGCCGGGGCCGCCGTGCTGGTGACGCACGACGCCCTCGACGCGATGGTGCTGGCCGACCGGCTCGTGGTGCTGGAGGGCGGTCGCGTGGTGCAGGTCGGGGCTCCGGCCGACGTGGCCCGGCACCCGCGCACGGACTACGTCGCGCGACTGGTCGGGCTCAACCTGTTCCGCGGCCGGGCCGAGCAGCGATCCGTCAGCCTCGTGGGAGGGGGGTCGCTGACCGTCGCGCAGGCGGTCGACGGCGACGTCTTCGTCGCCTTCTCACCGGCCGCGGTCGCGTTGCACCCGCAACGACCCACCGGGAGCCCGCGCAACGCCTGGCAGGAGCGTGTCACCAGCCTCGAACAGCACGGCGACAGCGTCCGGGTCGTCCTCGACGGACCCCTCCGCCTGCTCGCCGACGTGACCGCGGTCGCCGTGGCTGAGCTCGGGCTGACCGTCGGAGCACCGGTGTGGGCGGCCGTCAAGGCGACCGAGACCCGGGTCTATCCCGCCTGATCAGCGCGGTGTCGTGGGCTCCTGGTGCGAAGGCAGGCCTGCGCAGCCACGCGCGCAACCTACAGCTACGGCTGAGCCGTCTCGTCCGATGCGGCGCGGGCGGCGTCGAGTCGGGCGCGGGCGCCGTCGAGCCACTCCTGGCAGATGGTCACGAGCGCCTCGCCGCGCTCCCACAGCCCGAGCGACTCCTCGAGCGTGGCGGCGCCGGTCTCGAGACGTCGCACGACGTCGGCCAACTCCTCCCGAGCCTGCTCGTAGGTCGGTCGCTCGGGCTGAGTCGGGGTCTGGTCGGCCACGAGGAGCAGCGTAGAGGTCAGCCGGCGTTGCGCACGGTCACGGTGAGCTCGCCGTCGGCCAGCCGCGCCCGCAGCTCGTCGTCGATCACGTCGTAGGGGGGCGCGATCACGTCCTCGAGGGAGCCCACGACGGAGGGCTCGTAGCGCAGCGTGTGGAGCGGCTGGAGGTCGGCCATCGGAGGCGCCACCCTAGCGCGCCGACGGCGTGCAACAAGGGCGTCCAGATCGACCAGCCGCCGGGGTCAACGGCCGGCAGGCGGCGAGCCGGTGCCGGGCCGCAGGCGGGTGCTCTACATCTCCCGGCCGATCAGCGCAGGCGCGCGCGGGGCGCTGACGCTGGCGATGTTCGCGGCCGGGAGCGGCGCTCCGTCGACCACACGTACACTTGGCTCGCGCGGGGCGTGGCGCAACCTGGTAGCGCGCGGCCTTTGGGTGGCCGAGGTTTCCGGTTCAAATCCGGGCGCCCCGATCTCTCGGCGGTACGCTGAGCACCATGCAACGCGGCAAGCGCTTCGGGCTGGCGGCCCTGATGGCGTTCCTCGCGCTCAACATCTGGACCGGCAGCCCGCTGCTCGCGGTCTGGATCGGCTCGCGCTTGCAGGGCGACGAGAGCCAGGCATCGATGACGGCGATCGTGGCGGTCGTCGGCTGCCTCGTGGTGTTCAGCGTCGTGCTGTACCAGGCGCTCAAGCGGGTGATGTATGCCTACCAGGAGGCGACCGGCACGCTGCCGACGGTACGCACGCACGCGCCCTGGCTGC
>JAVEDG010000380.1 GCA_030841245.1 Actinomycetota bacterium | reverse complement strand
GAGCACGTCCATGGCGTGCGGAGCGATGCCGTCACCGCACGCCTTGTCGCGCGGGAAGTCGTCGCGGTCGATCAGCAGCACGGCCGCCAGCGGCTCGTGCGAGAGGGCCGACAGCGCCGCGGTCGCGCCGGCCGGCCCCGCGCCGACGACGATGAGGTCCCACACGACGTGCAGTCTCGCCGGTTGTCCCGCGGCTGCCCCCGTCAGCCCGGTCCCGGCGACTCACACGTCGGTCGACTCCTGGTGCTTCGCCCCGCGCACGCGGTCCAGCACCGAGTGAGCCTGCTGGTCGACCAGCCGGGTGAAGACCTGCTGGGCGTAGCCGAACAGAGCCGCCCACGCCAGGATCTGCGCAGACGAGTCCAGGGCGGACAGCCCCGGCACGAACTGCCCGCGCATCAGCAGCAGTCCGACGAACGCCGTCAGCGCTCCGGTGGGCAGCTTGAGCACCGCGAGCATGGCCGGCAGGCCGAAGGGCAGCGTGCTGCCCCGCAGCTGGCGCAGCCCGGCCGCAGCCGCGATCGCCGCAGCGATCAGCCCGATGAACTCGACCGTGAAGAGGTCCCCGCGGCTGACGGTCCTGCTCGTGACGTTGTCGATGTCCTGGTCCGACGTCGGGTGCAGCGCAGACTGCCCGGTCGGGCAGACCACCAGCTCCTGGGTTCCCTGCTCCGGCGTGAAACAGAGAGGGATACCGGCCGGCCGGAGGAAGCCGAGGATGGCGACCGCTGCCGCGAGCACGATGAGCACCATCGTGGTGACCCCGAGGACGTTGCGGAAGCTGCGTACGGCGGTCTGCTCCCGTCCCGCCTGCGAGCTCGCCCCACGCACCGCCGTGACCAGCTGGGTGCGCTGCCGCTCGGTGAGCTCATCGACCGGCGCAGCGCCCTCGGTCGGCGGTTTCTCGAGCTGCCCGGCCAGCGTCTCGACGCCGACACGCCGGCTGTCGCCGGTGGGCAGATGGCGCTGGACGTGCGCCACGAGGCTGGGCAGCTGGCCGATGAGGAAGTCGTTGGGAGCCAGCCGCAGCATTGTCGCCTCGGCCGCGTCGCAGTTGCTGTTGGTCCGCTCGTAGATCGCGCCGCTGACCAGCCGCCACCAGTTGTGGTCGGCCTCGGCTGCGTCCTGGGCGCTGCGGAGGTGCGCGTGGACCGCCTCGTCCATCGCCGCCTGCCGCTCCGAGATCCGGCCCGAGTGCATCAGCCAGCGGTGCAGGGCGTCGAGCTCGTGGATGCGGGTCAGCGCACCTTCCCGCCAGGAGGACGAGGCCGTGTCAGGGCCCCACGCCAGCGGTGGCGACTGGGTTTCCGGAGGCCGCTGCCGCTGCACCGTGAGGTCGTCGTGGGCGTGCTGGGACGGGGGTGCGGTGGTCATGACGGCACCATCACCTCCTCTTCGTCCGCGATGACGTCGACGGTGCCGACGACTTCGACGGCGTCGACGACTTCGACGGTGCCGACGACTTCGACGGCGTCGACGTCCTTGTGGACCGCGTCGACCGGCGAGCGGCCGCCCGCTGCTGTGGGGCGGTCCGCCAGCCGACCCGCTGCAGCGCCGCCACGGTCGCGTTGGGCGAGCTGACCTCTGTGCCGGCCGAGGCGTCCGGCTCCGGCTCCCGCCGCTGGGCCCGAGCCTGGTAGGTCGCGACGTCGGTGAGCTGCGAGCTCCCGAGCACCCGCAGCATGACGGAGGTCATGGTGGCGACGTTGTCGTCGAAGCCACCGTGCGACGTCGAGTCGGTGCGGCTGTTGACCGGCCGCTCCGACGGGGACCACACCATCGTCCCGCCGGCAGCGCTGACCGCCGCCCTCGTCGTGGTGCCGCCGACGTTGGTGTCGGCGTAACGCTGCATCCCCAGCAGTGGCACCTCCGAGCTGTCACCGGTCGGCCGCTCCAACGCACGGGAGACGAGGTACAGCAACGACTTGTGGTAGATCGCGTGGCCGCGGGCGGCGCACACGTCGTCGAGCTCACGACGGTCGTCGAGCCCGAATGTCGCGAACGCTCCCACGTGACCACCGAGGTGCGGCACCACCTGCTCGAGGAAGGTGTCGGTGCGGATCGCAGGGGCGAGGTAGGACATCGAGGCGATGTCCATGCCAGCCATGCGCTCCAGCATCGCGCCGAGGAAGATCGAGCCGGCACTGTGACCGACGAGGTGGATCTCGACCGGCTCCGGCGACTCGGCGACGTACTTCGCCAGCCGCGAGACGGTCAGCGACGCGCCCGGCAACCCGGCCATCGCTCGCAGCGCATCGCCACCGGCGGGTGGCGGCCACTTGGCCTTGCTCTTCGCGTACGGCGCTGAGGCGGCCGACGCGTTCTTCTTCATCTCGTCCCACATCCAGCGCAGGTTCCCGCGGGCGACCCTCTCGACGAGCCGGTCGAGCTGCTCGGTCATGTCGAAGCCGATCCCGAACGCCGGCAGGTGCGGGTGCAGCAGGTCGGACAGCTTGTCCAACAGGACCTCGAGCCCGCCGCTCTGCCAGGCGAACGTGATCGGGTAGACCCGGTTGTTGAGCCACCAGTTCAGCTGGTTCCACGCGATGGTGAGCCCGGTCTTCTCGCTGTTCAGCCCACCGTGGGCGTAGATCGCGATCCGCCGGACCCTCGTGCCCGCCCGCGGTCCAGGCGGGTTGGCCGCCCACCAGTCGTGGTAGTCGCGCATCCGGGCGAAGATCCGCTCGACCTGCGCGGGCGAGCTGCTGAAGCGCCCGCTGTCGGACAGCTTCCCGTCGTTGCCCAGGTTGACCACGTGACGGCCCAGCCGCACCAGGTCCGGCCCGGGACCCTCGGCCACCTCACCTGTTGTTGTCGTCCTGGTGCGGCTGCGCGACCGGGGGGACACGATCGACGGGACTCCGGGCCGCGCGACCCAGGCGTCGTAGGCGGAGGCCAGCCAGTCGTCGTACGGGAGGGTGGCGAAACCCCCCCGGCCCCACTGCGAGCCCCACGAGTTCTGCACCAGGAACCCGACGTCGTTGTAGCCGACGATCGCGAACGCGTGCCCGCCGATCGGTTGTGCGTCCGGCGGCCGCTCGATGACCGCCATCCGCTCCGGCTCCTGGGACCCGGGACTCTCGCGGGTCACGACGTTGGGCGACAACCAGCCGTCGTGCACCGCGGCTGACGCGACGATCGCGTGCAGCTCGGTGACCGCCGACTGCATGTCGTCGAGACGGAACGCGTTGACGCGGTAGAACGCACCGAGCGGCTCCGTCATCGCCAGGGCAGCGGTGGCGGGGTCGTCGACGTCAGGTGCGGAAGTCGGTTCCAGCGTCGGCCACCGGTCCTCCGGCAATACGCCGTGGTAGTACCAGCCCTTCAGCGCACCGCGCAGTGACGAGCCCGCGTCCGCCTCGCCGGCGAACTCGTCGTACCGCCGGGCCATCGCGTAGAGCATGTAGGGGCTGACCCGGACCGCCGTCCCGCGCTGGGCGAGCACGTTGTTGATCATCGCCGCGAGGGCATGGCCCGTGCACGACTCGCCCTGCTGGGTCATCACGTAGTAGTGCGACCGGTCCTCCGGCCGCCGGTCCAGCCGGGGCTCGAGCGGCTGCAGCCGCGGCCGGTACTCCAGGTCACGCGCGTCGAACGCGTCCGGCTTGGCGCTGGCCCGGAACGAGTCGTTGGCCGCCGGGACCGAGACCGTCCCGGGCGACGCGGTCTTGGCCACGGCAGGCTCCCTCAGTCCCGTGCGGCGATCACTGCGAGGACGGTGTTCACGGCGGAGATCAGCGTCGCCATGACGGCGGCCCGGCGCGGCAGGTCGCCCTTGACCAGGCAGCTCGCGGCGTTGGCGGTGTCGGTGGCGTGGATCACCACCGCAAGGCGGCTGGCGCGCCGGGACTGCTCGCCGGTGAGCACGAGCAGGTCCGCACCGATCAGCACGGTGCGGATGCCGAACATGCGCATCGGGTAGATGCCGGACGGGTCCCGGTCGGCGTCGGTGCCGAGTCGGCGCAGCAGGAAGCGCGGAGCCAGCAGCGCCAGGCCGCCGTTCACCAGGCGGACCACGGCCAGCGCCTTGCGCGCTCGCGCAGCATCGATCACGTCGTCCCCCCGGACTTCTCCCTCACTCCGGACCGTGCCAGTGGTGCAACGGCGCGTCAACATTCGTGACCATCACTTTGCCCAGGAGGGACTCGACAGTGCCTTGGACCGGGCTGATAGTCGGACCTGGGGCGGGTGCGTTGGCGCGGGCCCGGGGAGGACTCGGCCGTCCGCCCCTCGGGGGGAGGAGGCGGGCATGGCTGCACTGCGCCTGCAGGCGCACACGCTCGACGAGCACGACCTGCTGCGGATGACCAACGACGAACTGGACGAGGTGTTCCGCGACAGTCCCGCAGGCGAGTTGCCGGCCGGGGTGCTGCGCGGCACGGCTCTGGTGTTCAACGGGACGGTGCTCGGGCGAGTGCTCGCCCGGCTGGCCTACTGGTTGGCCTGGCAGGGCAAGCGGATCGACCCCGATCGCCGGGGGCTGGTCAACCGCATCACGCCGTTGCGGTTGCCGCTGATCCGGGCGCGGGTCTACCGCGGCTCCAGTTGGGTGGACGGCGCCGAGTGCACGGTCCTCGACTACTCGAAGACCTCGCTCGTGGCCCGGATGGTGCGTGACGAGACCCGGCTGGTCAGCCCGGGCCTGCAGCTCGGCGTGGTCTGGCTGTGGCACCGGCGTACGGCGTGGTTCTCGCTGCGAGCACCGCGGCACTGACCATGCCGCACCAGGTCGCGCTGACCATCCAAGCCCCGGTCCTGCGGGAGCGCCGCGTCGGCCTCGGCACCGTGCTCGGGGAGATGAGCGGGGCCGGCGCGGCCCGCAACCCGGTGCTGCCCTTCGCCGAGCTCGACGGCGTGCACTTCGCCCGGCTCTTCGTGCTCGAGGAGACGGCCGACCTCGACGGCCGCGAGCTGCCCGAGACCCTCTTCTACATGGCCGACGTGGATGCGCCGTGGGTCGGGCATCTCCGCCAGCTCGCGACCTCGCAAGCCGCCGGTATCGACCGGCTGTTCGGCTGCTGCGCCGGTTACCCGCCGGACCCGACGCCGGCGATGCGGGTGGCCTGGCTGCTGGAGCACCGCGTCCCGTCGGCGGCGACGTACGTGCACCGCATGGGCCGGTCGGTGGCACAGGTGCGCGACGAGCGCCGGCTGCGAGAGAGCATCGAGAGCTTTCTCGACCTGCCCGCCTCGGTCCCCCCTCAGCTGACCGCGACGGAGGCCAAGGGCCGGATCCGCGGGTTCGCCCTCGGCCGCGACGACCTGCGGTGGGCGCGCATGGGGCCGCGCCGGCCGGGCCTGCTCTTCCGCCTGCGCGACAAGGTGCACCTCGTGGCGTTGCCGCTCGGTGCCCTGCTGCTCGCGCCGGTCCTCGTCCCTGCTGCGGTGATCCTCCTCGTGCTCGTCCGGCTTCGTGAGCGGCGCGACGTCGCCGACTCGGGACCAGCCCCGGCCGAGCACTCGACGGCACTCGAGGCGACCGAGGACCACGCGGCCCAGAACCCGTTCACGGCGGTCGGCCTGGTCAAGCCCGGCCGGGTGCGGTCCCTGACGCTCCGTGCGGTGCTGCTTGGACTGGACTGGGCGAACCGGCACGTCTACTCGCGCGACAACCTGGCCGGTGTCCGCTCGATCCACTTCGCGCGCTGGGT
>JAVEDG010000366.1 GCA_030841245.1 Actinomycetota bacterium | reverse complement strand
GGCCCCGGCCGAGCGCACGGGCCGAGCGAACCCGGCCGATCGCCCGATCCCGGATGGACGCCCCCGTCGTGCCCGCGAGCGAGCGCGTCGTCTGACAGGTGGGCTGCTCGTCGTGACCGGGCTGCTCGTCGCCGTCATGTCCGGGCTGGCCTGGGCATCGGCTGACGACCGTGTGCGGCCGGTGCAGGTCCCCGGGCCGAGGCCGTCCGCCGCCGCCGGTCCCACGGCGCAGGTCGCGCGATCGCCCACGACCGGCAGCACCGCATCGCGGCGCGGCGAGCCGTCGTCGCGAGGCGGGCCGAGCGGCGACCGCACGGCACCGAGTTCCGGGAGTCGTTGGCGGCAGGTCCTGGGCCGCCTGGACCGGACCCGGGCGCAGTCCTACGACGGCGCCGTGGCGGCGAGGACCGACGCCTTCGATGCCGAAGGCTCACCCGCCGCCGGACGCGACCAGCAGCAGCTCGCTCGACTGCGTCGTGCCGGGCTGAGGACCAAGGACCTCGTCCTCGCGCTGCTACGAGTCGAGCGAGTCCAGCCCACCGCGCCCGGCGAGCTGAGCGAGCCGACCCAGCGCACCGTGACCCTGCGGGTCCGCGACCGGCTCCAGCCCTACGCGCTGGTCGACTCGTCCGGCGCAGTGGTCCAACGCTTTCCGGGACGGGCGGCCCGCACGTGGACGGTGCGCCTCGTCCTCAGCGACGGGGGGTGGCGGATCTACGACGTCGCGTCCTGAGCGTTCGCCACCGCGAGCTCGTGTCGCAGCCCCGCCTCGAACGTCGGCTGGTCGAAGACGAAGCCTGCCTCCAGCAACTTCCGGGGCGACACCCGCTGGCCGGCCAGCATGTCTTCGGCGAAGTCGCGCAACGGCAGCTTGAGCGCGAAGCCCGGGACCCGGAACACGGTCGGGCGATGCAGCACCCGGCCCATCGTGGTGGTGATCTCGGCGTTGGTGAGCGGCTCCGGCGTACTGATGTTGACCGGTCCGCTGATGTCGTCGCGCGCGAGCACGAACCGCACGGCGCGCACCCAGTCGGTGAGCGTCACCCAGCTCCACCACTGCGACCCGGACCAGCCGATCCGGCCCCCGAGGCCGAGCTTGAAGATCGGGATCAGCCGGCCTCCGAAAGCCCCGCTGTTGCCCGTGACCACGAGTCCGGTACGCATCGTCACGACGCGGATGCCGGCCACCGCCGCGGGTGCGGTCGCCTGCTCCCAGGCCGACACGATCTCGGCCAGATACGTGCTACCGGCCGGGGCGTCCTCGTCCACGACCGCGTCACCGCTCGCGCCGTAATAGCCGATCGCCGCCTGCGACAGCAGCACCCGCGGCTTGGGATCCAACGCCGCCATCGCGGTGGCGATCGTGTTGGTGCTCGACGTCCGGCTCTCCAGGACGGTACGTCGGTAGGCCGGCGTCCACGGCCGGTCGCCCAGGCCGGCACCGGCCAGGTTGACGACCGCCTCGGTGCCGGCCAGCCGGTCGAGGTCGACCTGCCCGGTGTCGGGGTGCCACTCGATCTGGTCCGGAGCGGCCGACCGGCGGCGCACCAGCAGCAGAACCTCGTGCCCGTCGGAGCGCAGCGCCGCGACCAGTGCCGCGCCGAGCGAGCCGGACCCCCCGGTGACGGCGACCTTCATCCGCTAGAGCCCGAGGTCGGACTCGAAGCTGCCCTCTTCCAGTCGGGCCTTCACCGTCGTCAGGAACCTCGCGGCGTCGGCGCCGTCGACGATGCGGTGGTCGTAGGACAGCGCCAGGTAGCACATCGAGCGGATCGCGATCGTCTCCCCGAGGTCCGGGTCATCGACGACGACCGGGCGCTTGACGACGGCGCCCGTCCCGAGGATGCCGACCTGCGGCTGGTTGATGATCGGGGTGTCGAAGAGCGCGCCCCGGCTTCCGGTGTTGGTGAGGGTGAAGGTGCCGCCGGCGAGCTCGTCCGGCGTGATCTTGCTGTCGCGCGTCCGCGCGGCGAGGTCGGCGACCTTGCGGGCCAGGCCCGCGATGTTCAGGTCGCCGGCGTCCTTCAGGACGGGGACGAGCAGGCCGCGGTCGGTGTCGACGGCTACCCCGAGATGCTCCACGTCGTAGTAGGTGATCTCGCCCTTGTCGGTGTCGATGCTGCTGTTGAGCCGCGGGTGGACCTTGAGCGCTTCGACGGTGGCCTTGGCCATGAACGGCAGGAAGGACAGCTTGACGCCCTCCCGGGCCTCGAAGTCCGCCTTGGCCCGCGCACGCAGCCGGGCGATGCGCGTGACGTCCACCTCGATGACGGTCGTCAGCTGGGCCGAGACCTGCAGCGACTCGACCATCCGGGTCGCGATCACCCGCCGCAGCCGGGACATCTTCTCCGTCGTCCCGCGCAGCGGGGAAACGGTCGTGGCGGGGCCGGTGCCCGGTGCCGCTGCAGCGGCCGGCGCCGGCTGGGCCGCGGACGCGGCGTTCGCCGCGTCGAGCACGTCCTGCTTGCGAATCCGTCCGCCCACCCCGGTGCCGCTCAAGGACGCCAGGTCGACGTTGTGCTGTGCCGCCAGCTTGCGCACCAGGGGAGTCACGTATGCCGAGCCCTCCCCGTCGCCGGCCTCCGCCCCGCCGGTCGTCGTCGGCTGTGAGGCTGCGGCCGGCTGGGCCGGCGGTGCCTGCTGCGGCGCGCTCTGCTGGGGAGCCTGCGGCGCTGGCGCTGGCGCTGTCTGCGACGGTGGCGCGCTCTGCTGCGGCGGCGCGGTCTGCTGTGGTGCCGCCTGCTGGGCCGGCGCGGCCGGGGCCGAGATCAGGCTGGCGGCGGGGGCTCCGCCCTGCTGCTGGTCGCCCTGCGGAGCCTGCTGCTGGTCGCCCTGCGGAGCCTGCTGCTGGTCGC
>JAVEDG010000327.1 GCA_030841245.1 Actinomycetota bacterium | reverse complement strand
CGACCAGGAGGGCGGCATCGTCCAGCGGATCAAGGACGGGGTGGACGCCGTCGCTTCCCAGGCCGACACGGCGACCGGGACGCTGCCGGAGGCGCGGTGCACCTACTACCGGCTCGGCACCCAGTTGCGCGCTCTCGGTGTCAACCAGGACTACGCCCCGGTCGCCGACGTCATCCGCGAGCCGCAGGACGTCATCGGCACCCGCAGCTTCGGCACCGACCCCGCGCGCGACGCGGCGTTCGTCCGCGCCGCCGTGACCGGGTTGCAGTCGGCCGGTGTGCTCGCGACCGTCAAGCACTGGCCGGGCCACGGCAACACACTGACCGACAGCCACGCCGCCCTCGCGGTGCTGCACCAGGACGCGACGAGCTGGCGACGCGTCGACCGGCGGCCGTTCGCCGCCGCTGCCGGAGAGGTCGCGGCCGTGATGGTCGGACACCTGGCGCTGCCAGCCCTCGACCCCTCGATGCGGCCGGCGACCCTGTCACCGGTCCTGGTGCGGGGGCAGCTGCGCAAGGTGCTCGGCTTCCGGGGGCTGGTCGTCACCGACTCGATGTGGATGCAGCCGGTGCGCGCTGCCGGCGACCCGGCTCAGGCGGCCGTGCTGGCGCTGCGGGCCGGTGACGACATGCTGCTGATGTCACCGGACGTCCCAGGCGCCAGTCGCGCGTTGCTCGCGCGGGTGCAGCGCAGCCCGCGTGTCCGCGCGATGGTGCAGGCCGCGGTGCGCTACGTGCTGGCGGCGAAAGCGCGGATCGGCAACCAGCCGGGGCCTGATCTCTGCTCTTCCTGACCGGACCGACGCGCGTTTCCGGTGAAACCGGACGCGTCGCCGGAGCACCCAGCGTCGCGCCGTACCCGCTGGCATGCTGTCCGCGTCCCGGAACCTGCCACGGACCTCGAGATCGCCCGCGACGCCGAGCTTCTTCCCATCGAGGAGGTGGCAGCCGCTGCCGGCATCGGCGTGGAATTCGTCGAGCCCTACGGTAGGCACATCGCGAAGGTGTCGCACGGGGCCACCGCGGCCCTGGCCGACCGGCCGTCCGCGAAGTACGTGCTGATCACCGCGGTGACCCCCACGCCTCTGGGCGAGGGCAAGACCACGACGGCGATCGGGCTCGCCCAGGGGCTGGCGTCGCTCGGACACCGGTCGATGCTGGCGCTGCGACAGCCCTCGCTCGGTCACACGTTCGGCATCAAGGGCGGCGCCGCGGGCGCCGGCTACAGCCAGGTGGTGCCGATGGAGGCGCTCAACCTGCACCTCACGGGCGACTTCCACGCCGTGACAGCCGCGCGCAACCTGCTCGCCGCCATGGTCGACAACCACCTGCATCAGGGCAACGAGCTGGGCCTGGACCCGAGGGCGGTCGCCTGGCGGCGAGTGCTCGACGTCAACGACCGGGTCCTGCGCAACCTGGTGGTCGGACTGGGCGCCCGCATCGACGGGCTGCCACGGCAGAGCGGGTTCGACATCACCGCGGCGAGCGAGGTGATGGTGACCCTCGCGCTGTCCACGTCGCTGCACGACCTGCGGGCGCGGCTCGGCCGGATCGTCGTCGGCTTCACGTACGGCGGCGACCCGGTGACCGCCGAGGACCTCAAGGCGGCCGGGGCCATGACCGTGCTGCTGCGCGACGCCGTGAAGCCGAACCTGCTTCAGACGCTGGAGAACACACCGGCCCTGGTCCACGCCGGCCCCTTCGGCACTGCGCAGGTTCGAGCGGCTGGGGTACGGCGGGTTCCCCGTGGTCATCGCGAAGACCCACCTGTCCTTGTCGTCGGACCCGACGCTGCTCGGCGCCCCGACCGGATGGCGCATGCCGGTGCGCGAGGTGCGAGCGGCCGTGGGCGCCGGGTACGTTTACGCGATCAGCGGTGAGATGCGCACCATGCCCGGGCTGCCGAAGCACCCCGGGGCGGAGCGGATCGACATCGACGAGGACGGGAACATCGTCGGCCTGTCCTGACCGGGGACGCGGACGCCGATGGCCTAGACGATGGCCTCCTCCTCGGGGATCACGACGTCGCCGATCATCTGCTCGATGCGCTCCGTGGTGAGACACACCGACATCGCCCAGAAGTAGATGATGAGGCTCAGGACGGCGACGACGACCATGTCCCACCACAAGGGGAACCACGGGCTGTCCAGCGGACCGAAGTCGCTGAGGTAGACGATCAAGCCCATCCCGATGAGGTAGGGCGGCAGCCATTGCGCGGAGCGCCAGTTGAAGACGGGCTGGATCGGGTTCATGTTTAACGCCTGGGTGGCCACCAGGATGACGTAACCGATCAGGATCGCCAGGCCGAGCTTCCAGTCGGTTTCCCAGCCCGACCAGAGGATCAGGAAGTTGGCGATGACGAACGCCGCCGGAGCCAGCACCGTCGCGCCCGGGAGCACGTAGGGCCGCACGGCGTCGGGCAACCGCTTGCGGAACACACCCAGCGAGAGCGGTGCACCGGCGTACATGAGCACGCTCGCGCTGGTGATCAGACCGACCAGTGACTGCCAGCTCGGGAACGGCAGGAAGCAGAAGCAGCCGGCGACGAACGCCGCGATCAGGCCGACCCATGGCACGCCGCGATTGTCCGTTGACTCGAACCAGGACGGGAAGTACCCGTTGCGGCTCAGGCCGTAGGAGACCCGCGAGGAGCCGGTGACATAGATCAAGCCCGTTCCGGAGGGCGAGATGATGGCGTCGGCGAAGATGATCGCCGCCAGCCAGCCAACGCTGGCCAGGGTCGCCACCTGGGCGAAGGGGCCGGTGAAGTCGAGGAAGCCACCCTTGGCCCAGGTGCTGCCGATCTTCGACGCGGGCAGCGCCGCGAGGAACACGATCTGCAGCGCGATGTAGATGAAGATGCCGATCACCACCGACCCGATGACGGCGCGGGGGATGTCGCGTCGCGGGTTGGAACTCTCCCCGGCCAGCTGGTCGGCCTGCTCGAAGCCCAGCAGGGCGAAGATGATCCCGCTGGTGGACACCGCCGAGAGGATGCCCTTCGCGCCGTACGGGGCGAAACCGTCAGCAGCGGTGAAGTTGCTGGTCTGGAACGACACCACCGCGAGCACGAAGATGGTCAGCAGCGGCACGCCGACCTTCCACCACGTTAGTGCGCTGTTGGCGTTGGCGAGCTTCTTGACACTGAGGAAGTTGATAGCGGTCATCAGGGCCATCAGACCGACGGAGACCGCGAGACCGCTGTGCGTGAGCACCGGGACCGTGCCCGATGTGTCGAGCCATCCCTGGGCCCAGCTGTAGTGCTGGCCATAGGTGATCATCGCCAGCACCTCGATCGGGGCGACGGTCGCGGCCTGCAGCCAGGAGAACCAGCCGAAGGACGCTCCCACCGCACCGCCGAACGCGTAGTGCGGGAACCGGGCCGTGCCGCCCGAGACGGGGTACATGCCGCCGAGCTCGGCGTGGACCAGGGCGAGCAGCAGGATCGCCACGCCTCCGATGACCCACGAGATGATGGCCGCCGGGCCGGCCGCTCCGAGCGCCCCCTGGGCACCGAACAACCAGCCGGAGCCGATGATCGAGCCCTCCGACGCCCAGATCAGCCCGATGAACCCGACTTCCCGGCGCAGACCCGGCTTGTGCGGACCTGACGGTCTGGAGGTGGTCTCTGCTACTGCCATGGTCGGACTCCTGTCCGCTCGCGACCGTTCCCCCTGCGTGCAGCAGGCGCATTCGTCGCAGGACAGACAGATCGCCGACCGCGCCTATGTCATTGACCAGCCGCGTCCCGGTCAAACGCCCAGCGCTGGATTTGCTGTCCTCCGAGCTCCTGGCAGGCAGGTCCCAGCCATCACCCACCGCGGGGCCAGGCGGGCCGCCGAGCCTGGTCGCAACCTGCGCCGGATCGCCGTTCCCGCCGCCCTGCTCGCCGTCGGGGTGGTGGGTGGCGCAGTGCTGGCCGGCACGGTCAGCGCGTCCGCCGCCGACAGCACCAGTCCGAGCACCACCCCGACGTACGGCGGGATGACGCCAGGCGGACCGGGACCGGGCATGGCCGGCGGTTCCAGCCCGGTCCGCGGCGACGAGACGTCGCTGAGCAGCGCGGACGAGGCGACCGCGAGTGCGGCCGCCAAGAAGGCGGTGCCGGGAGCAACCGTGATCCGCGCGGAGACCGATGCCGGCGACGGCGTCTACGAGGTGCACATGACCAAGTCCGACGGCAGCCTCGTCACGGTGAAGCTCGACAGGAGCTTCAAGGTGACGGCGGTCGAGGACGGCAGGGGTCTCGGTGACCCGGCGCCGCCTGGCCAGACGGGTCCGGGCCCGACGGGCAGCGGGACCGCGGGCTCGGGCGCCTGACCGGCGATGGTTCGCCGCCGTGCCGCCCTGGTCGGGGCACGGCGGCGCACCAGCGACGCGAGCCTCACGTCCTCCTGATCCCCAGGCCGTCGATGTAGACCGGCTTGCCGGATGACGTGACCTTCACCCGCACGGTCCCGGTCCGGTAGGAGAACGGGGCGGTCACGAGGAGCACCTTGCGCTTCGTGGTCGCGGCCTTCAACGACCATGAGCCCACGACTGTCGACCCAACCGACGCGGTCACCGAACCGCAGGCCGGGCACTTCTCCACGACCAACGCCAGCCGCTTGAGCTAGGCCCCGGTCCGGCTCAGCGTGGCGCCCTTGACGGTGGTCGAGGTGTAGGTGGACAGGTAGAAGCGGATGTCCTGGTGCCGGGTCCACGTCGTGGTCCTGGCCAGCTTGACGTCGTCGAGCGGCCGGGCGACGCACCGCGCCGCCGCGGGCCACGGGCTGACGTTGTCGGCCGCGTCCCGGGAACGGGCGGAGAAGCAGTACTCGTAGCCTGGCGCCAGCCCGGACAGGGTTCTCGACGTCGACGTCGTGTTCTGCCAGCTGGACGGGTAGTGCCAGGAGCCGAAGCCGCCGTCGTACGGCGCGCGCCGCCAGCGCACGTCGTAGCCCGTCACGGCGACGTCGTCGTGGCCGGTGTAGCTCACCCGCACCGTGGTGCCGAGCGTGAAGGCGCTCGCCGGCGCGGTGAGGGTGACCGTCGGTGGTGTGGTGTCGATGTAGGCCCAGGACCAGGTGTCGTGCAGCGCGGAGGCCGAGTTGCCGCCGTAGAGGAGCACCCCGCCCGCCGCCGTCGCGCTGCTAGGCCCGGAGCGAGCCTCGGGTTGGCTGCTGGTGGTCTCCTGGTTCCAGGTCTGGCCGTCCCACGTCCAGGTGTCGCTGGCGAGGTGGAAGGCGCTCTCGTCCTGGACGTCCGGGACATGGACTGGTGTCAGATGTGCCCAGTTGCTCCCGTTCCACCGCCAGGTGTCGTACAGAGGGGTAGGCCCGGAGTTGTCGCTGTAGCCGCCGTACAGGATCAGACCGCCTAGGCCGTCGGCAGCCATCGCCGCGCCGCCTCGTGCAGGTGGACTCGTGGTCGGTGCGAGCTGGCTCCACGCCGACCCGTCCCACTCCCATGTCGACGAGTACGGCGTGTTGCCGTTGTCACCGCCGAAGGCGAGCACCCGGCCATTCGGCTCCGCTGCCATGGCGACGCCGGTCAGTGCCTCAGGATGGGCCGCGCTGCTGTCGGCGAGCTGGGCCCAGTCCCAGCCGGACGCGACGGCCGGGCTCGCGACCAGACCCATCCCCGCGCTCAGCCCGGCGCACAGGGTCAACGAAACGAGACGTGCTTTCATGATCCCGCCTCGGCCGGGACCATAGACCTGCCATGTGCTGTTGGTGGCGTGCTCGCCGATTGATCACGATCTGCCCAGGACCGGTTGGCGCCGGTACGTGCCCGTTGTCCGGGATCGTCGGGCGAACCGCGGCTCAGCCGTCAGATCGTCAAGGGACGTCCGGGCCCGTCACTCGCGTCGGCTCGGTCCTCAGGTCCAGGTCCGAGGGGAGCCGCTGCGACGGTGGGGAGGCTGCGGAAACGGGCGCACGGATGATCCGCGCAAGTGCCGCGAGGCTCGGGAAGGCGGCGGTCGCCGTGACGAAGGACTTCGCCGCCAGCGGCCACAAGGCCGGCCAGTCCCCGACGAAACCGGGGTCCTTGGCGTAGAGCGTCAGGTAGATCGGGAAGGTGCCGAGCACGGTGGAACCGATGCAGACGGCAGCCAGCCTCATCTTCTCCAGACGCGTGCGGAGGTCGAACGCCTGCGCTATCAGCAGGGACCATCCCCAGCCCGCCACTGCCCCGACGAGGCAGAACAGGAACGGCCGCAGGGCATCTGACTGCAGGGTCACGGTGACGGGGAAAGACGCTCCGCCCGTGACCCGAGGGTCGTCCAGGGTGACGCTGCCGACGTAGGTCCCGGCCTGTGCGGGATGATGGCCCGCGCTGGGGTCGATGCAGATCGCCACTCGGACCTGGTGCCCGCTGTTGGTCGTTGTGGCTCTGGAGGTCACCTGGAGTCGACCCAGTGCGGTCCCATCGGACTGCTGGAAGTCAGACTCCAAGGTTGCGATCGGCTGCATCGGGGCGAGGCGTTTGTCGCCGAGCACGGGCAGCAGCGCGGTCCTTGTGATCTGCTCGCGGCCCCGACCGAAGCGGATGGTGGTCGGGTCCTTGGCGCCGTCGACCGCCACGACGTGCGGCGTTCCTTGCGGCGGCTGCACGCTGGGCGCTGAGCGACAACGGCTGGCAACCGCTCCGGCCGATGCGGCAAGCGGCAGCGACGCCAACCCACAGAGGATCAACGCGAACAAGCAGCGGCGCAGCTTCATGGCTCCGTACCCCCGGTTTCGATTGAACCCCCGGCTGCGGCGCGTGGGCAACCCATGAAATCCCCAAGCGGGCTGGCCGAGTCATGACCGAAGTCGATGTCCCTGCTGTGTCGGCGAACCCGGCGGAGGGTCTGCCCGTCCTAGGCAGAGTCGGACTGCTCAGGCGCACCCCAGCGGGGAGCAACCCATGTCTTATCCGATCGAGCCGTCACGCCAGTTGAGACGCCAACGCGAGAAGCGCTCGAGCCGCGCGCCCGTCTTGAAACGTAGATCCGTCTCGGCGCTGCTGGTGGCCGTGCTGGTCCTGATCGCCATCGCGACCACCGTGGCGCACAGGCCCACGGTTGCGACGGCGGCCAGCGCGGACGGCTCGCCGAACGTCGTGCTGGTGATGACCGACGACCAGAGAGCAGGCACGACGTACTGGATGCCGGAGGTCCGAGCGGGCCTCCAGCAACCCGGCACGCGGTTCTCTCACCTCGTGATCCCGACCTCGACCTGTTGCCCGTCGCGGGCGAGCACACTCACCGGCCTGTTCGCCCACGACACGGGTGTCTATGGCAACGGGTCACCTGACGGCGGATGGTCAACGTTCTTCGCGAACGGCAACGAGGAGCGCACCATCGCCACGGCGCTGCACGACGGGGGTTACCGGACCGGCCTGTTCGGCAAGTACCTCAACGGGTTCGCGCAAGCGGACAACGGTGCGAAGGTCGACCATGTGCCGCCGGGCTGGACCCGGTTCCTGACTTTCAAGAGCACGACCGCCGCCTACTACGACTACCGGCTCAGCGATGACTCGGTGTACGGGTCCCGCCCGCGGGACTACTCGACCGACGTCCTGGCGCAGCGCGCCCGGGACTTCATCCGCGGCACTGCGTCGGACCAGCCGGTGTTCGTCATGCTCACTCCGTTCGCGCCGCACGCGCCGTACACTCCCGCCCCCCGCGATGTGGACACGTTCATCGGCAAGCTGCCGTCCTACCACCCGCCCTCGGTGACCGAGGACGTGTCGGACAAGCCGCCGTACATCACCGGTCGGCCGCGAGTGTCCCAGTACGCCATCGACCGGGCCCGGAGACTTCAGGTGGAGACGCTCCAGTCCGTGGACGACGCTGTCGGCACGCTGCTGAGAACGCTGACCGAGACCGGGCGGATGACCAACACCTTGTTCATCTACACGTCCGACAACGGCTTGATGTGGGGCGACCACCACACCCGCGGCAAGTACGTGCCGTATCGCTTCGCGTCCGACGTGCCGCTGATCATGCGTTGGGACGGCCACATCCCGGCCGGCGCAGTGGACCGGCGGATGGCGCTGAACCTGGACATCCCGGCGACCATCGCCGCTGCTGCCGGCGTGAGCATGCCCTCGAGCGGCAAGGACCTGCGCGGATCGGACCGTCGTGGCTCGGTGCTGTTGGAGGCCCGCACGTCCCAGCAGGTGGACGGCGGCGCGATGCACCCGGCGTACTGCGGGCTGCGATCATCGAGCCGGCTGTTCGTGCACTACGCCGACGGCTTCGAGGAGTTGTACGACTACACCATGGATCCGTACGAGACCCAGAACCAGGCGAGCAATCCGGCCTACGCGGGCGTGGTGGAGAGCATGCGCGCCACGGCCGCGGCGCGATGTCTCCCGGTTCCACCAGGCTTCACCTGGGGCGGCCCCTGATCCACGTATGTATCCGTGGGCAGGTGAGCCGACGACGCGCGTCGGGTCAGGACGTGTATGCGTCCTAGACGTTGAAGCGGAACTCCACGACGTCGCCGTCGGCCATCACGTAGTCCTTGCCCTCGATGCGGACCTTGCCGCGCGACTTCGCCTCAGCCATCGACCCGGCCTCGACGAGGTCGTCGTAGGACACCACCTCCGCCTTGATGAAGCCGCGCTGGAAGTCGGTGTGGATGACACCCGCAGCCTGTGGCGCGGTCGTGCCGATCGGGATGGTCCAGGCCCGCGACTCCTTAGGGCCGGCGGTGAGGTAGGTCTGCAGTCCGAGGGTCCGGAAGCCGAGGTGGGCCAGCAGGTTGAGACCCGACTCCTCCTGCCCGGTCGACTGCAACAGCTCGAGTGCCTCGTCGTCGGGCAGCTCCACCAGCTCGGCCTCGATCTTGGCGTCGAGGAAGACTGCCTCCGCCGGGGCGACGAGGGCGAGCATCTCGGCCTTGAACGCCTCGTCGACGAGCTCGTCCTCGTCGACGTTGAAGACGTAGAGGAACGGCTTCGCGGACAGCAGGTGCAACTCACGCAGGTGCTCCATCTCGAAACCCGCCGCGTCGGCCCCGGCGTACAGCGTCGTGCCCGAGTCCAGCAGGTCCTTGGCCGCGCGTACGGCGTCGGCCGGCGCCTTGTCCTTCGCGACCCGAGTCTCCTTCTCGAGCCGGGGCAACGCCTTCTCGATGGTCTGCAGGTCGGCGAGGATCAGCTCGGTGTTGATCGTCTCGATGTCGTCCTTCGGCGAGACCTTGCCGTCGACGTGCACGACGTTCTCGTCCTTGAAGGCGCGGATGACCTGGCAGATCGCGTCGGACTCGCGGATGTGCGCGAGGAACTTGTTGCCCAGGCCCTC